>NZ_JBNQTI010000026.1:42642-69738 GCF_050325825.1 Kitasatospora sp. LaBMicrA B282 | reverse complement strand
CGCCCGCCGCCGCTACCCGCTGACGGTCTTCTGGGTGGTGCTGGTGGCCGCGCTCGCGCTGGCCGGCGCCCCGCTCGCCGCCCGCTGGGGCGGCTGACCCCCGGCCCCGTCGGGACGCACCCTTCACCGCCGCCCTACACCCCCCGGACCAGACTGGGGAGCGGACCGTCCTCACCGCGCGGAGGTGCACCCCCATGACCGACTCCCGCGACCTGACCGACACCCGCAGCACCGGCCTGGCCCGCTCGGCCGGCCTGGCCCGCTCGGCCTCCTGGACCCGCCGGATCGGCGCCACCGCTGCCGTGCTCTGCGCCGCGCTGGCCGCCCTGTTCGCTCACGTCCTGCCCGGCCAGGCCGTCGCCTCCGCCGCGACCACCACCCCGGCCACCGGCGGCTCCCAGTCGCAGGGCTCGCCGCACCTCCAGCCGCCGGCCCAGGCGCCGAGCGCCGGCACCGCCCCGGCCCACACCCGCACCGGCGCCTCCTGAGCCACCGCGCTGCCGCCCCGCCGCCAACCCCGGCGTGCGGGAAACCCGTTGGCCCCGGCCGCCCCTGCGCTGGCATGCTGGCCAGGTGGAGAGTGTGCGAAATCCCGAGCAGCCCGGACCGTCCCAGCAGCCGCGGCCCACCGCCCCCGCTGCGCCCGGCCCCGCGGCCACCGCCACCCCGGCCCCGGCCATCACCCCGGTACCAGCCACCGCCCCCACCCCCGCGTCGGCCCCCGCCCCCGCCGAACGCCCCGAGGTCTCCCTCGACATCGCCCCCGAGCTGCGGCTCTTCCTCACCTCCGCACACCGGCGCGAGGTGCGGACCGCGGTCCGCACCGACGGCGCCTCCACCCTCGGGCACGTGGTCGAGTCGCTCGGCATCCCGCTGACCGAGGTGGGCGGGCTGCTCGCCGACGGGCGGGCCGTGCCGCCGGGCCACCTGCCCGCGCACGGGGAGCAGGTCACGGTGCGGGCCGTCGCCCGGCCGCAGCAGGTGCCGGGGCCGGTGCGCTTCCTGCTCGACGTGCACCTCGGCACGCTGGCCCGCCGGCTGCGGCTGCTGGGGATTGACGCCGCGTACGAGAACCCGGACATCGGCGACGCCGCGCTCGCCGCCCGCTCCGCCGCCGAGCAGCGGGTGCTGCTCTCCCGCGACCGGGGGCTGCTGCGGCGCCGCGAGCTGTGGGCCGGCGGGTACGTGTACAGCCACCGGCCGGCCGAGCAGTTGCGCGACGTGCTGGCCCGGTTCGCGCCGCCGCTCGCGCCGTGGACCCGGTGCACCGCCTGCAACGGGACGCTGACGGCGGCCGCCAAGGAGACCGTGCAGCAGCAGCTCCAGGACGGGACCGAACGGTCGTACGACGTCTTCGCCCGCTGCACGGACTGCGGCCAGGTGTACTGGCGCGGCGCCCACCACGCCCGGCTGACCGCGATCGTGGACGAGGCCGTGGCGCTGGTCGGCGGCGCGGCACCGCTGCAGTCGCTGCCGGCCGGCTGACCCTGGTCAGGGCCGGGCCCACGGGCTACTCTCGGGTAACCCGAGCGGGCGGGGATCGGCCCGCCCCCGCCCCCCTGCCTCCTGGAGCGCCCTGATGCCCGCCTCGCGCCGCGTCCCGCCCCGCACGTCGGACCGCTCCGCCCGCGCGCTCGCCGGACTGCTGATCGGGGCCGGCCTGACGCACTTCGCGGCGCCCCGGCCGTACGACGCCCTGGTCCCGCGCACGCTCCCCGGCCGCCCGCGGGCCTGGACCTACGCCAGCGGCGCGGTCGAGCTGGCCGTCGGGGCGGCGGTCGCGGCGCCCCGCACCCGGCGGCTCGGGGCGCTGGCGGCGGCCGGGCTGTTCGTCGCGGTCTTCCCCGGCAACGTCAAGATGGCCCGCGACTGGCGCCACCGCGCCACCCCCTACCGCGCCGCCGCCTACGCCCGGCTGCCGCTCCAGCTCCCGCTGGTGGCCTGGGCGCTGCGCATCCACCGGGTCAACCGCCCGGCCGCCCGCTGACCGGCCGCCCACCGACCAACCACCCCGGCCCGCCCCGACCCGCCCCGCGGTCAGCCGAGGCTCGGGGCCCGTTCCGCCGCGGGCCGGACCGTACCGGCGCGGCGCGGCAGCAGCACCGGGGTGGCCAGCAGCAGGACGCCGGCGGCCGCGAGCGCGGTCCGCGGGCTGGTGGCCGCGGCGAGCAGACCCCACAGGGCTGTCGTCACCGCGATGCCGGTGCTGGTGCCGACCGACCAGGCGGCCAGCGTGCGGGCGACCAGGCCGGGCTCGGTCTGCTCCAGCCGGTAGGTGGCGAGCAGCGGGTTGAACAGGCCGCAGCAGGTCACCAGGCCGAGCTGGACGGCCATCATCCACAGCATCCCGGGCACGCCGGGCCCGACGAACGCCAGGCCGATCGGCCAGCACGCCCGCAGCGCCCCGGAGCCGATCAGCACCCGGTGCTGCCCGTAGCGCGCGGCCAGCCGGCGCGCCAGGCGCGAGCCGATCAGCCCGCCGAGGCAGGGCAGGGCGAACGCGAGACCGTACTGCCAGGGCGCGAACCCGAGGTGGCCCAGCAGCAGCACGGCGAGCAGCGGTTCGCCGGCCATGATCAGGCCGTTGACCATGACGGCGTTGAGGAAGAGCGGCCGCAGCCCGGGGTGGCCGAGGATGTGCCGCCACCCGGCGAGCAGGTCACCGGCGCGCAGCCGCGCGCCAACCCCTGTCGTACCGCCGGCCGGGGCCGTACCGCCGGCCACGGCCGTGCCGGCCGCGGCCTCGGCCGGCCGCGCGGGCCGCGGCTCGCTGCCGCCGATGGCGCGGATGCCGAGCGCCGACAGCAGGTAGCTGACGGCGTCGGCCAGCACCGTCACCACCGGGCCGAGCAGCCCGATGGCGGCGCCGCCGAGCGGGGGGCCGACCACGGTCGCGGTCCAGGTGGTGGACTCGAAGCGGCTGTTCGCGACCAGCAGGTCCGCGGGCGGCACCAGCGCCTTCAGGAACGCACCGCTGGCCGCCCGGAAGGCGATGTCGGCGGTGGCGACGACCACCGAGACAACCAGCAGTTGGGCAAAGGTGAGCAGCCCGCACGCGTACGCCGCGGGCACGGTGAGCAGCGCCGCGCACCTGGTCAGGTCCGTCGCGATCATCACCGGCCGCTTGCGGCGGAACTCCACCCACGGTCCGAGCGGGATCGCGAGCAACGCACCCACCGCCCGCCCGGACGCCGAGAGCGCCGCGACCTGGGCCGGCCCGGCGTGCAGTACCAGGACCGCGATCAGCGGAAAGGCGCCGAACCCGAAGCCCGAACCGTACGCGCTGACCGCGTACGCCGCCCAGAGCCACCCGAACCGCCGCCCCAGCGCCCGCCCGCCCGCCATACCCGCCGCACCTCTCGCCGCACCCGACACCGACCCGCTGACCCCTGGCATCCAACCGACCCGCGGTCGGCGAGAGCAAACAACCGACCCGCCCCCGGACACAACCAACCGTTGTGTCGATAGCATGGGTGGCGTGGATCTCGATGCCGTCCGCACCTTCGTGGCCGCCGCCGACGCGGGCCGGTTCCAGGATGCCGCCGACGCATTGTCGGTGACCCAGCAGGCCGTGTCCAAACGCATCGCCTCGCTGGAGAAGATCGTCGGGGTGCGGCTGTTCACCCGCACCCCGCGGGGCGCCACCCTCACCATCGACGGGCAGGCCTTCCTGCCGCACGCCCGCGATCTGCTGCGCGCCGAGGAGCGGGCCCTCGCCTCCGTCCGACCGGGCCGCCGGGCCCTGCGGGTCGACGTGATCGGCCGCCGGCTCGCCCCGGCCGGACTGCTGCGCGACTTCCACCGCGCGCACCCCGCGGTCGAGCTGGACGTGGTCACCCTCTTCGACGCGGACGCGGCCGCGGGCGCCCTCCGGTCCGGCACGATCGACGCCTCGTTCCGCGCCGTGACCATGCCCGGCCGGCAGCTCCCCGACGACGTCGTGGCCACCCGGGTCCACGACGAGCCGGTGCAGCTGCTCACCGGACCGGGCCACCCGCTCGCCGCCGCCCGCGCGGTCACGCCGACCGAGCTCGTCGGGCACCGGATCTGGATGCCCGGCATCGTGCCGGGGACCGAGTGGGCCGCCTACTACGCCGACCTCGCCGCCGCCTTCGGGCTCACCATCGAGATCACCGGCCCCGACTTCGGCACCGAACCCCTGCTGGACACCATCGCCGACTCCCGGTCGCTGGCCACCTTCGTCGGCGAGGGGACCCGCCTGGTCTGGCCGGCCGACCACGGCCTGCGGCGGATCCCGCTGCACGACCCGACGCCGGTCTACCCGCACTCCCTGATCTGGCACCGCGACAACCCGCACCCGACCCTCGCCGCGCTGCGCGACCACCTCCGGGCCGCGTACGCCGACGCCCCGGGCGCCACCGCGACCTGGACCCCGTCCTGGGCCTGACCACCCCACCGGCGACCGCCCGCCCCGCCTCCACCACCCCCGACGCCGCCCGCGCGATACTGCCCGGCATGCGCATCCTCATCGCCACCGCCGGCTCGCGCGGCGACGTCGCGCCGTACACCGGGCTCGGCGACCGGCTGCGGCGGGCCGGGCACCAGGTGGGCATCGCCACCCACCAGCGCTTCGCGGCAACGGTGACCGGCGCCGGCCTGGAGTTCCAGCCGCTCCCGGTGGATCCGCACACCGCCCTCGGCTCCACCGGTGGTCAGCGGCTGCTGCGGGCCGGCTCCGGCCCCCGCGCGGTGGCCGAACTGCTGCGCCTGGGCCGCTCCCTGATGCCCGAGCTCGGCCTCGGCCTGGCCGCCGCCACCGCGCGGAGCCGGGCCGAACTGCTGCTGCTCTCCAGTACGGCGGCCCCGCTCGGGCGGGTGGTGGCCGCCGCCCACGGCATTCCCTGCCTCGGCGTCTACCTCCAGCCGCTCGCCCCCACCGCCGCGTTCGCGCCGGTGGTGCTGGGCAGCCGGCACTTCGGACCGGCCGGCAACCGGCTCGCCGGCGGGCTGGCCCAGCGGGCGCTCGACCGGCTCTTCGGCCCCGCCGTGCGCACCCTCTGCCGGGAGCTCGGGCTACCCCGCCGCTCGCCCAGGATCCCGGCGAACTGGCCGATCCTGCACGGCATTTCGCCCCAGGTACTGGGCCGCCCGGCGGACTGGGCGGGCAACCTGGAGCTGACCGGCTACTGGTGGCCGCAGCCGGCGCCCGACTGGCGACCGCCGGCGCAACTGCTGGACTTCCTGCAGGCCGGGCCGCCGCCGGTGTTCGTCGGCTTCGGCAGCCTGATCGCGGACCCGGAACGGCTGGGCGCGATCGTCGGTGCGGCGCTGCGGGCGGCGCGGCTGCGGGCCGTCGTCCAGGCCGGCTGGAGCGAGCTGGCGGTGCCGGCGAGCGACGAGGTGCTGCCGGTCGGCGAACTCCCGCACGACTGGCTCTTCCCGCGGACGGCCGCGGTGGTGCACCACTGCGGTGCGGGCACCACGGCGGCCGGACTGCGGGCCGGGGTGCCGGCCGTCCCGGTGCCGGCCCAGCTGGACGCACCCTTCTGGGCGGCACGGCTCGTCGCCCTGGGGGTGAGCCCGGGCGCCGTCCCGTTCGCACGGCTCGCCGCCGCGCCGTTGGCCGACGCGCTGCGCCGCGCGGTCGACGAACCGGGCCACGGTCGTCGGGCCCACGAGTTGGCCGACCGGATCGCCCGGGAGGACGGCGCCGGCGCGGTGCTGCACGCGGTCGAACGGCTCGGCTGAGCAGGCCCCCCGAGCGACCCCGCCATCCCGACCGATGGTGAAGATCAACTCATGGGCTGCTGCGCCGAGCTGAGTATGGAACAGATTTCCGACCGCGTCACGAGGGTGCGCCGAATCCGCCTCCCCGCCCCGCCGACCGAGGCGGTATGTCCATGTCAGATAGCGTCCCATTCATTTCAGTTCGGGGCTTGATCGATACTCCTCACGAGAGCCTTGACCCTCGGTCGAGGGCTGTGGGAGTCTCACGGCACAGGGGCGGCACGACCAGTCTTCACACCTGCTTCTCGCAACCCCCCTAACTGGGAGTCGCGTTGTCGGTTTCCACCAGCCCGAGACCCTCGGCCCCAGCCCTGCCCGGCAGCTGGGTCGACCACCACCTACTCGCCGGCGCACCGGACCAGCCCTGCCTGCACCTGGGCCGGTCCATCCCCCGGGGCGAACTGCGCGACCTGGTCGCCTCCCGCCAACACCGGCTGATCGAGGCCGGGTTGACCACCGGCGGCACCGTCACCCTGTGCCTGCCGCCATCGCTCGACTACGTCGCCGTGCTGCTCGCGGCCTGGCGACTCGGCGCGCAGGTCAGCCTGCTCGACCACCGGCTCACCACGGCCGAGGTCGAACGGGCCCTGGACCGGCTGGCGCCGCAACTCGTGGTGACCGGAGCGAGCGTCGGCAGCACCGCGATGCGCGGGTACGCCGAGGTCGAGCCGGTGCTCACCGTGCGGCCCGCGGGCCGGCCCGCAGCCACCGGGCACGGCCTGATCCAGCTCAGCTCGGGCTCCACCGGCCCGAGCAAGGTGATCGCCCGGACCCCGGAGGACCTGGTCCGGGAGCTGGAGCGGTACGACCGGCTGCCCGACTACCCGCGGCGCGGCGAGCGGCTGGTCCTGCTGGCCTCCGCCGTCCACGTCCTGGGCCTGGTCGGCGGGTTGCTGCAGAGCCTGCACGCCGGCGTCGAACTGCACCTTCCCGAGCGGCTGACCGGCCCCGGGATCCTGCGGGCCGTCGCGGCCGGCGAGCGTCCGACCACACTGCTCGGCGTGCCCTTCTACGCCGAGCTGCTGGCCGCCCTGCCGGGCGACGAGCGGCCCACACGGCTGCGCCGGATGATCGTGGCCGGCGAACCGACCCGCCCCGGCCTGGCCGGGGCCTTCACCGAACGGTTCGGGGTGCCGCTCGGGACCATGTTCGGGATGACCGAACTGGGCATGATCGCAACTGATCTGACCGGACGTCAGCATCCCGCCGTGGCACCGGCGCACGGCATGGAGCTGCGGGTCGTGGACGGGGAGCTGCTGATCGCGGCCGCGGCCTCGCCCTACCTGGGGCTCGCCGACCCGAGCCGGTGGCACGACGGCTGGCTGCACACCCGGGACGCCGCCACCCTCGACCCGGCCACCGGCCTGGTCACCGTCCTCGGCCGGCTGGACTCCCAGGTGGCGATCGGCGGGCTCAAGGTCGACCTCACCGAGGTCGAGCGCACCATCGCCGAGCTGCCCGGGGTGACCGAGGCCGTGGTGGTCCACCAGGACGGGATCCAGGCCTACCTGGCCCTCGACGGCACCACGGCGGACGCCGTCCGGGAACGGCTGACCGTCGAACTGGCCGCCTACAAGCGCCCCAGGCAGCTGCACGTGCTGCCGGCGCTGCCCCGCACCACCACGGGCAAGACGCTCCGCGACCCCGCCGCGCTGCACCGGGCGGCGGCCGCGCACGCCGCCCGCTGAACCACCGGCCGCTGCACCGCACCGCACAGCTCGCCCCCCGCGCCACTCCCCCTGCACCACTTCCCCCGCACCGCTTCCCCTGCCACCCGGCCGACCCCGGGTGCTCCCGCCTGGCCCGGCCACCGGCCGGCCCCGCGCACGACGAAGGAGCACCACCCGTGAAAGAGCAGATCAGCCAGTTCATCCTGCGCGCGCTGGCCGAGATGAACTACGACGTCGAGGACGTCACCGAGGAGACCGACCTCGGCCCCGCCGGCCTCGACCTGGAATCCCTGGCCCTGGCCGATCTGACCGTGCAGCTGGAGGACGAGTACGGCATCGGCTTCACCGACGAGGACGTGGAGACCCTCGCCACCCTGAACCTGGGCGAGTTCGCCACCGCCCTGGCCGGCCGGCTGGCCGCCACCAGCGAGGTCGGCGCGGAGTGAGCACGCCGCCCCTCCCGGACCGCACCGCGGTGCTCGCCATGCTGGCCGGCTTCGGCGACCGGGACCCCAGCACCCTGGACGAGTCGGTCGGTTCGCTCGAACTGACCTGGCTGATCAGCGAGGTGGAGCAGCGCTACGCCGTGGTCCTCGACCTGGCGGACGCCGAGCTCGACCGGATGCACACGGTGACCGGCGCCGTCGAGGTGCTGCACGACAGCCTGGCCGACCGCCTTGACCGCCCGTGACCCCGGGTCGCCGCGCACCGCCACCCGGCGGGTCGTGGTGACCGGGATCGAGGCGGCCGGTGCGCACGGCCGCGGCACGGCGGTGATGCTCCGTCAGATCATCGCCGGTGAAACCGCGTTCGGCGAGGTCGACCGGTTCCCGACCGCGGGCCGCCGGGTCCACCGGGCCGCGCTGCTGGCGGACGCCGGCACCCTGCTGGACGAGCTCACCGACTGCGTGGCCGGAGCCCTCACCCAGGCCGGGCTGACCGCCGCCGAGCGGTCCGACTGCCCGCTGCTGCTGGCCGTGCACGGCGACGAGCCCACCGAACACGGGCCGCTGACCCGCGCGTTACCCGCCCGCACGGGGCTGGCGGGCACCGCGCGCTGCTACCCCACCGCCTGCGTGGCGGGCAGCACCGCCGTGGCCGAGGCGGCGACCCGGATCGCCGGCGGCGAGCTGGACCGGGTCGTGGTGGCGGGCGGCTACCTGGTGGAGCCGGTGCAGTTCGCGCTCTTCGACGCCGGCCGGGCACTGTCCCGCGACGGCGCGGTGCGGCCGTTCAGCGCGGACCGCCAGGGGGTGCTGCTCGGGGACGGCGTGGCGGCCGTGGTGCTGGAGGCGGCCGAGGCCGCCGAGCGGCGCGACTGCCCGGCGCTGGCCGAACTGGCCGGCTGGGGCCGGGCCGGCGACGCCCACCACGTGGTGCGGCCGGATCCGACCGGGGCCGGGCTGGCCCGGGCGATCACGGCCGCGCTGCGCCGCGCCGGCGTCGTCCCGGCCGAGGTGGGCTACGTCAACGCCAACGCCAACGGCTCGGTGCTGGGCGATCCGGCCGAGGCGGCCGCGCTGCGCACGGTCTTCGGCGCGCGGCTGGCCGAGCTGCCGGTGAGCTCCGGCAAGGGCGCCCACGGGCATGCCCTGGAGGGCTCGGCGCTGCTCGAACTGGCCGTCACCATCGGTGCGTTACGGGCCGGCGAGCTGCCGGTGCAGGCCGGCCACCGGGCCGTCGAGCCCAGCTGCGCCGGCCTCGATCTGGTGCTCGGCGCCCCGCGCCGCCGCCGGGTCCGGTACGCGCTGAGCCTCAACGCGGCCTTCGGCGGCGCCAACACGGCCCTCCTGGTGGGTGCGGCGTGAACCCCCGACCGGCCGCCCCCGCCCCGCCCGACCCCGTGGTGCTGGCCCGCGCCGACTGGCCCGCGCATCCGGGCGACTCCGTGCCGCCGCTGCCGGGCTTCGTCCACGCGGGCCTGAACCCGCTGATCGCCGAGGTCGCCGCCCGCTGCCTGGCCGCACACCCGCCCGCGCACCCGGAACGGACCGGCGTGCTGCTCGCCAGCACCCGCGGCGACCCCCTCACGCCGCGGTTGGTGGCCGCCGCACTGGCCGCGGGCCGACCGGTGCCGCCGCTGCTCTTCTACCAGTCCAACCCGAACGCGGTGGCCGGCCACCTCGCCGCGCGCTGGCAGCTGGCCGGGCCGGTGGTCTGCACGGCGCCGCCGCCCGGCGAGCCGGCCGAGGTGCTGGCCGACGCGCTGGGCTGCGCGGCCCGGCTGCTGGCCGACGGCGAGGCGGAGCACCTGCTGCTGGTGGTCGCCGAGCAGGACGCCGACACCGGCGCGCCCGAATCGGCGGTGGCCCTGCTGCTCGCCCCGGCCGACCACCGCGCCGCACCAGCACCGGAACCAGATCGGGAACCGAACCAGGAAAGGGACCACCGAGCGTGACAGTCCGTCAGATCCGCGCCAGACTCGCCGCCGACCTCGAGGTCGGCGCGGGCAACGTGCTCACCGCCCGGATCGCCCTGGGCCTGGGGCTGGACGAGCCGCTGCTGACCTTCGACACCGAGGTGGACGGCCGGCCGGCCTGGGTGCCGCTCTCGCTGCGCACCGTGGACGAGCTGGTGCGCGCCCGGGCGGCGGCGCTGGCCGAGCTCGGCGTCGGGCCCCGCGACCCGGTGGCGGTGCAGGCCGACTCCGCGGCCGAACAGCTGCTCGCCTTCCTCGCCCTCACCCGGCTCGGCGCGATCCCGGCCCTGGTCAACGCCCGGCTGGACGGTGACCGCGCGGCCCGCTACCTGGCCCGCCTCGGCGCGGTCGGCCTGCTCGCCGACCCGGCCCACCAGGCCGCCCTGGCCGGCCGGGAGACCGGGCTGCCGGTGCTCGCCGACCCGGCCGCGCTCGGCGCCGGCGACCCCGCCCTGGCGCCGCCCGCCTACCGCTTCGCCCCTGACGACCCGATCGCGATCACCCACTCCTCCGGCACCACCGGCCTGCCCAAGGCGGTCGGCCACTCGCACCGCAGCCTGTACGCCGCGATCCGGCACCGGCTGGCGCTGCCCCGCCCGCAGGGCTCGGACCGGATGCTCAGCGCCCTGCCGGCGGCGCACGCGGCGACCCTGATCGCAGTCAACCTGGCGCTCAGCGCGCACGCCCGGATCGCGCTGCTCTCCGCCCAGGACGGCGCCGGGGTGCTGGACGCGATCGAGCGCTACCGGCCGCACGGGGTGTTCGGCTTCGCCGCCACCTGGTCCGACCTGGCCCGGCACGAGCTGGCCGCGCGCGACCTGTCCTCGGTCGCGCTCTGGTGGAACACCGGCGACTGCGCGCACGAGGCGCACATCCGGCAACTGGTGGCCCAGGGCAGCCGGGAGGTGCTGGCCGACCGCCGGCGCGTCCGCCGGCCGGGCTCGGCCTTCGTGGACGGCCTGGGCTCCACCGAGATGGGCCACTCGCACTTCCACATCACCCACACCAACGAGACCGCGCACTACGGCCGGTGCGTCGGCAAGCCGCACTCCTTCGTGGAGTGCGCGGTGCTCGGCCCGGACCACGAGCCGCTCGGCCCGGGCGAGGTGGGCGAGTTGGGCACCAAGTCGCCCACCCTGGCGCTGGGTTACTGGAACGACTCGGTGACCACCCACCGGACCAGGCTGCGGGGCTGGTTCCTCACCGGTGACCTGGTCTACCGGGACGCGGAGGGTTCCTACTACCACCTGGACCGGTCGGTCGACTCGGTCCGGCTGGACTCGGGCGGGCGGCTGTTCACCGCGCTCTCCGAGGAGCGGGTGCTGGCGGGCTGCCCGGACGTGCTGGACTGCACGGTGGTCGCGGTGCGCGAGGGCGAGCGGGTGGTGACCGACGTGCTGCTGCAACTGGCCGCCGGCGCCGACCGGGAGCGCGACCGCACCAAGGAGGTCGCCGCGCTGCTGGACGAGGCGACGGCCGCCACGCTGCGCCGGGTCTGCCTGGTCACCGACGCCGACCTGCCGCTCGGCCCGACCGGCAAGGTCCGCAAGGTGCTGCTGCGCGAACGCCACCGCGCCGCCGCCGCGGCGGCGGCCGAGGACGCCGCCGACACGGGAGCGCAGCAGTGAGCGCCGTGGTGACCGGCCTCGGGCTGGTCTCGCCGCTCGGCCGCAAGCCGCACGAGGTCCACGCGGCGCTGCTGGCCGGCCGTTCCGGCCTGGTCCGCCCGCCCGCCGGCCACCCGGCGGACTGCTGGCTGGAGGCCGCCGGCCTGGCCCCGGAGATCGACCCGCTGGAGGTGCTGCCCCGCACCGAGACCAAGGCGGTGGACCGGTTCGTGCTGCTCGCCCTGGCGGCGGCCGACGACGCGCTGGCCGACGCCGGCCTGGTGGTGGGCCGGGACGTGGACCCGCGCCGGGTCGCGGTGGTGGTCTCCACCGGCGGCGGCGGGCTGCAGACCTTCGAGCAGCACTCGCACCAGCGCCTGGAGCGCGGCCGCCCGGGGGTCAGCCCTTACCTGCTGCCCGGCATGCTGTCCAACATGGCGGCGGCCCGGATCGCCATCAAGTACGGGATCCGCGGCTACAGTTCGTCGATCGTCACGGCCTGCGCGGCCGGCGCCCAGTCGATCGCCGAGGCGCTGCGGCTGATCCGCGGCGGCGAGGCGGACGTGGTGGTCTGCGGCGGCGCCGAGTCCTCGCTGCACCCGACCATCGCCGCGGCCTTCGGCAACGCCCGGGCGCTGGCCACCGGTTGGGCGGATCCCGCGCAGGCCAGCCGGCCGTTCGACCGGCGGCGCAACGGCTTCGTGCTGGGCGAGGGCAGTGCGGTTCTGGTGGTGGAGCGGCGGGAGTTCGCCGACGCCCGCGGCGCCGCCGCCCACGCCGACCTGGTCGGCTGGGGCGCGGCCACCGACGCCCACCACCCCACCATGCCGCGGCCGGACGGCGAGGGCGCCGTCGACGCGATGCGCGCCGCGCTGGCCTCGGCCGGCCTGACGCCGGGCGACATCGGCTACGTCAACGCCCACGGCACCGGGACCAAGCTCGGCGACCGGGCCGAGGCGGCGGCGCTGCGCGCGGTCTTCGGCGAGAGCGGGCCGCCGGTCAGCTCGACCAAGGGCGCCACCGGGCACCTGCTGGGCGCAGCCGGTGCGGTGGAGGCCGTGGTCTCGGTCCTCGCGCTGGCCACCGGCGCCCTGCCGCCCACCCTCAACCTGGCGGACCCGGACCCCGACTGCGCGCTGGACCACATCACCGAGACGGCTCGTCGGACGGCAGTGCGGGCCGTCCTGTCGAACTCCTTCGCCTTCGGCGGACACAACCTCAGCCTCGTCTTCGCGGCTCCGACCAGCAGGGCCAACCGGAGCCCGCACCCCGGCGAGCAGACCCCACAGAGGACGGTCACCGCACAATGAACACCGACACGAGCACCGACGCGAACATCGACCGGATCGACCACGTCGAGTTCCACGTCGCCGACGCCCCGGCGGCCGCGGCCGAACTCGCCGGCGCCTTCGGCTTCCGGGCGACCGACCCGGCACCGGCGGCGCTGCCGCCGGGCAGACGGGCGGTGCTGCTGGAGCAGGGCGAGATCCGGCTGCTGCTGAGCTCGGCCACCGACCCGCGGGATCCGGCCGCCGAGTTCGTCCGGCGGCACGGCGACGGCGTCGCGGTACTGGCGCTCTCCTGCGCGGACGCGGCGGCCGCCTTCCGGCGGGCCGTCGAGGCGGGCGCCGCCCCGCTGGCCGAGCCGGCCGCCCAGGTGCTGGACGGCCGCACCGAGGTCACCGCGGCGGTGCAGGGCTTCGGGGACGTGGCGCTGCGGTTCGTCCAGCGCAGCGGGCCGCAGCCCGCCGCCGGAGCACCGGCGGGGCTGCTGGCCGCCCTCGACCACGTGGCCGTCTGCGTGCCCGCGGGCGAGTTGAAGAGCTCGGTGGCACTGCTGGAGCAGGCGCTCGGGCTGCGGCCGATCTTCCACGAGTACATCGAGGTGGGCTCGCAGGCGATGGACTCCACCGTGGTGCAGAGCGGGTCCGGTCACGTCACCCTGACCCTGATCGAGCCGGACACCAGCCGCAGCCCCGGCCAGATCGACGGCTTCCTGGGCCGGCACCAGGGCGTCGGGGTGCAGCACCTGGCCTTCCGCACCGAGGACATCGCCCGCGCGGTGGAGACCTTCCAGCAGGCCGGGGTGCGCTTCCTGAGCACCCCGGGCGGCTACTACGACCGGCTGGCCGAGCGGCTGGGCGGCTGCGAGCTGCCGCTGGAGGTGCTGCGCCGGCTGAACATCCTGGTGGACCGGGACCACGGCGGCCAGCTGTTCCAGATCTTCACCGCCTCGGTGCACGAGCGGCGCACCTTCTTCCTGGAGATCATCGACCGGCGCGGCGCCCTCACCTTCGGCACCGCCAACATCAAGGCCCTCTACGAGGCCGTCGAGCGGACCGGCGCCTGATGCCGGCTGCCGACGAGGAAGGTGACGCGATGTCAGAACGGACCTGGGACCTCACCGCGGCCGAGCGCGAGCTGCTGCCCACCGACGAGGAGGTGGAGTTCTACGCCGAGCACGGTTGGTACCTCTCCCGGCGGCTGCTCGGCGACGCCGAGCTGGCCACCCTGACCGAGGCGAGCGAGGCGTTCTACGCGGGCCACGAGGACCACCCGCTGCCGCAGCGCCCGCCCCGGCTGGCCGACTGGCGCCCGGCGGACGGCGAGGTGCAGCGGCACAACGACTACATCGCCCGGCGCAGCGCGGCGATCGGCGCGATCCTGCGCAAGCCGCTGCTGGGCGCGGTGGCCGCCCGGCTGGCCCGGGCCTCCGAGATCCGGCTCTTCCAGTCCACCCTGATCCTCAAGCCGCCGCGTCCCGCGGAGGCGACCAACCTGGTGCCCTGGCACTGCGACCGGCACTACTGGCAGACCTGCAGCTCGGAGCGGATGCTCACCGCCTTCATCCCGTTCCACCACTGCGACCGGCGGATGGGCACCATCACCATGGTGGACGGCAGCCACCGCTGGAAGGAGGTGGCCGGCGACGACTCCACCCGGCACTTCGCCGACCGGGACCGCGGCGAGCTGGAGCGGATCCTGGCCGAGACCGCCGCGTTCAACAACGCCGAGGTGCACAAGGTCCCGGTGGAGATCCCGGCCGGCCACGTCAGCTTCCACCACTGCCGCACCTACCACGGCAGCGGCCCGAACCTGGCCGAGGAACCGCGCCGGGCGATCTCGCTGCACCTGCAGGACGGCGCCAACACCTACCGCCCGTACCGGAAGGCGGACGGCACCGAGGTGGTCTACAACCACGACGTGCTGGTGGCCCGGACGCCGGACGGCCGCCCGGACTACGCCGACCAGGAGTACTGCCCGACCCTGTGGCGGTCCGCACCGTGAGCGAGCCCACCCCCGCCCCGGCGGCCGCCACCACCCCCGCCGCGCTCTACCGGGCGATGCGCCTGATCCGCTGCTTCGAGGAGCAGGCGCTCGCCCTGGTCCGCTCCGGGGAGATCGTCGGCGGGATCCACCCGTACATCGGGCAGGAGGCCGTCGCGGTCGGGGTGTGCGCCGCGCTCGACCCCGCCGACCAGCTGACCAGCACCCATCGCGGGCACGGCCACGTGCTCGCCAAGGGGGCGGACCCGCGGCGACTGCTGGCGGAGTTGATGGGTCGTCAGACCGGCCTGAACCAGGGTCGGGGCGGCTCGATGCACGCCGCCGACCTGGGCCTCGGGATCCTCGGTGCCAACGGCATCGTCGGTGCCGGGGCGCCGATCGCGGCGGGCGCGGCCTGGGCGGCCCGGCGGCAGGGCAGCGGGCGGGTGGTGGTGAGCTTCTTCGGCGACGGCGCGCTCAACCAGGGGGTGCTGCTGGAGACCCTCAACCTGGCGGCGCTCTGGCGGCTGCCGGTGGTCTTCGTCTGCGAGAACAACGGCTACGCCACCACGCTGGCGGTCGACTCCGGGGTGGCGGGCAGCGCCCAGGGGCGGGCGGCCGCCTTCGGCATCCCGGCGGAGCGGGTGGACGGGATGGACCCGGCCGCGGTGCACGCGGCCACCGCGCGCGCGGTGGCCCGGGCCCGCGCCGACGGCGGCCCCACGCTGCTGGAGTGCCGCACCTACCGGTTCGAGGGCCACCACACCATGGAGCGCCGGATCCGGGTGCGCTACCGCAGCGCCGCCGAGATCGAGGCCTGGCGGGCCCGCGACCCGCTGGAGCGCACCGGCGCGCTGCTGCCCGCCGCCCGGCGCACCGAGCTGGACGCCGAGGTGGCCGAACTGATCGCCGAGGCCGTCGCGTTCGCCCGCAGCAGCCCGCACCCCGACCCGGCCGAGGCGCTGCGCCACCTGTACGCCGACGGGCTGCGCCCGCGGTCCGGTTCGGCCGTGGAGGTGCTCCGGTGACCAAGCTCTCCTACGCCAAGGCGCTGAACCGGGCGCTGGCCGACGAGTTGGCCCGCGACCCGGCGGTCTGCGTGTTCGGCGAGGACCTGGGCGCCGGCCTGTCCGGCCTCACCCCCGGGTTGCAGGACCGGTTCGGTGCGGACCGGGTGGTGGACACCCCGCTCTCCGAACAGGCCTTCAGCTCGCTGGCGCTCGGCGCGGCGCTGACCGGGATGCGGCCGGTGGTGGAGTTCCAGATCCCCTCACTGCTCTTCCTGGTCTTCGAGCAGATCGCCAACCAGGCGCACAAGATCCGGCTGATGACGGGTGGTCAGACCGCCGCTCCGGTGACCTTCGTGGTGCCGGGCTCCGGGTCCCGGGAGGGCTGGGCAGGCCAGCACTCGGACCACCCGTACGGCCTGTTCGCCCACGTCGGGGTGAAAACCCTGCTGCCGGCCACCCCGGCGGACGCCTACGGGCTGCTGGTCTCGGCGATCCGGGACCCGGACCCGGTGGTGCTCTTCGGGCCGGCCGGGGCGATGGGGGTGCGCGAGGACGTCACCGAGGAGCTGGTTCCGGTGCCGATCGGCTCGGCCCGGGTGCACCGGGCGGGGCGCGACGTCACCGTGGTGGCGGCCGGGCACCTGGTGCACGACGCGCTCGCGGTGGCCGCGGAGCTGGCCCCGGAGGTCGAGGTGGAGGTCTTCGACCCGCGCACGCTGCACCCGTTCGACTTCACGGCGCTGTTCGCCTCGGTCGGACGGACCGGGCGGCTGGTGGTGGTGGACGACTCCAACCGGATGTGCGGCCTGGCCGCCGAGGTGATCGCCGCGGTCGCCGAGCAGGGCATCGCACTGCGGGCCGCACCGCGCCGGGTGACCCGGCCGGACGGCGCGGTGCTGCCGTTCGCCCTGGCGCTGGACCGCGCCGTGCAGCCCGACCGGGCGCAGCTGCGCGCCGCCGTGCTGGCCGCCGTCGGGGCGGCCTGAGATGACAACGACACGTGCTGACGAAGGAGTGGGCAAGATGACGGAGCAGCAGGGCGGGGCGGGCGTCAACTACGTCGAGGAGGCGCTCGAGCTGTTCGCCGCCTGCGGCGACAAGGAGGCCGTGGTCTGCGGCGAACAGCGGCTGAGCTACGCCGAGTTCCGGGCCCTGGTGCTGCGGCTGGCGAACACCCTTGGCGGGTTCGGGGTGCGTCCGGGCGCCGGGGTGGCGCTGCTGGTGCGCAACAAGCCGGAGTCGATCGCGCTGCAGCTGGCGCTGCACCTGCTGGGCTGCCGCACGGTGTGGATCGCCACCTACGCCTCGTACCGCGAGCAGGCCGAGTTCGTCGAGCGGGCCGGGGTCGAGGTGCTGATCTACGACACGCCGCGGGAGAACCGGGTGATCGAGGAACTGCTGCGGCGCGCCGAGCCGTTGCAGGTGCTCTGCGTCGGCCCGGACGGCGCCGGCCCCGACCTGCTGGCCGCCGCCGCGGACGCCGAGCCGCAGTTCCACCGCGTGCCGGGCACCCCGGAGCCGTCCTCGCTCTTCTACACCGGCGGCACCTCGGGCCAGGCCAAGCTGGTCCACCACGAGCACCGCTTCTTCCTGGCGCTGCTGGCCGCGGCCGGCCACTACCGCTCGATCGGCGAGCTGGGCATGCGGCACCTGTCCACCACCGGGTTCGTGCACGTCAGCGGCCAGATGCCGGTGCTGCTGGCGCTCTGCGAGGACGGCACGGTGTTCCTCGCCGAGGGGGTGGACCTGACGTCCTTCCTGGACACCGTCAAGCGCGAGCGGGTCAGCAGCGTCTTCATCTCCCCCGCCCGGCTCTCCGAACTGCTGGACAGCGGCCTGCTGGACGCCCCGGAGACCGACACCAGCAGCCTGCGCTACCTGAACACCGGCGGCGGCCCGGTCTCGCCGACCCGACTGGCCCAGGCGATCGAGAAGTTCGGCCCGGTGGTCCGCCCGGTCTACGGGCTGAGCGAGATGCCGCTGGTGGCCGACCAACCGTTCATGGTGAACGACCCGGCGCACCCGCAGCGGCTGGCCTCGGTGGGGCGGCCGTTCGCCGACGCGCGGTTGGAGATCCGCGGCGAGAAGGGCGAGGTGCTGCCGGTGGGCGAGGTGGGCGAGGTGTGCGCGGCGGGGGCGCTGCTGATGTCCGGTTACTGGCAGCAGCCCGAGGAGAGTGCCGAGGCGCTGGTGGACGGGCTGCTGCACACCGGCGACCTGGGCTACCTGGACGAGGACGGCTACCTCTACCTGGTGGACCGCAAGAAGGACATGATCGTCACCACGGTGGGCGCCGCCAACGTCTTCACCCGCCCGATCGAGGACGTGCTGGCCGCCCACCCGCAGGTGCGCGAGGCCGCGGTGGTGGGGGCGCCGGACCCCGGCTGGGGCGAGGTGGCCTACGCCTTCGTGGTCACCGAGCCAGGCGGCGAGGCGGCCGATGGGCTGGACCAGGCGGCCCTGGTCGCCGAGTTGCAGGCCCGGGTGGAGCAGGAGCTGACCGAGTTCCACGTCCCGCGCACCGTGGAGTTCGTCACCGAGCTGCCCCGCACCCCGCTGGACAAGGTCGACAAGAAGGCGCTGCGGGCCCGGTTCGGACTGGACCCGCAGCGCCGGACGATCGCCCCGCTGGCGCCCCGGTGAGTCCGTTACCCGGCCGCCGGCGCCAGCCGCGCCGCGAGCAGCCGGCCGATCCGCTCGGCCGGCTCCGGGCGCAGCAGCAGCCGGTGTTCGGTGGGCAGGTCGTGCGCCTCGATCCGGCCGGTCAGGTAGGGCGCCCAGTCGGCGGCCGGGTGCTGCGGCGCGGTGCGCTCGGCCGCGGCCCGGACCAGCAGCAGGTCGCCGTCGAACCGCGGCGGGGTGTAGCGGCGGCGCAGTCGCAGGTGGTGCAGGAAGACCCGGAGCACCGCCTCCAGCTGCCGGTCGGGCAGCCCGCTCAGCCGGTGGCCGCGGGCCAGCAGCACCGCCTTGGCCCACGGCTCGTCCAGCGCCGCGCCGTCCGGCCTGACCAGGCTCGCCGGCTCGCAACCGGCGTTCTCCAGCAGGGTGGTGAGGTACTCGTGCTCGCTGGGCTCGCGCTCGGGGCGGGTCGGGTCGTAGGGGTAGCCGTCGAGCAGCGCGAGCAGTTCGACCGGCTCCCCGGCGCTGCGCAGCCGGTGGGCGACGGCGTGCGCCACCAGGCCGCCGAAGGACCAGCCGAGCAGCCGGTAGGGGCCGCTCGGCTGGCGGCTGCGGACCAGGCCGGTGAAGTGGTCGGCGAGTTGCTCGATCGACTCGGGCAGCCGGTCCGCCTCGGCGGGCCGGTCCGGCACGGCGGGCCGGTCCGGCTCGGCGGCCCGGTCTGCCTCGGCGGGCTGCAGGGCGGCGGCCTGCAACGCCAGCAGCGGCACCCCGGGCAGCCGGGGCGCCAACGCCAGGTACTCCCAGGCGATGCCGGCGGCCGGGTGCACGCACCACAGCGGCCGGCCGGTGCCGGCGGCGAGTTCGAGCAGCGGGTCGAATCCCGGAAAACTCGGCGTGGGTGCCATCGAAAAACCCCCTGAACCAGTCGGCGGATATCTCCGGGAATCATCGCGCACCGGGCCGCCGAATTGCTACCCGGCGGCCCGGCGATTATGTCCTGGCCGCCCGCACCAGTTCCCGTACCGACACAATTCCCGCACCGGTGGAGACGATGGCCGAAGAAGAGCTCGACGCATTCCCCTTCCCGCTGCGCCCGGACGAGTTCGGCACCTCGGTGGAGCAGCACCGCCGCCGCCGGGCCGAGTGCCCGCTCGGCGAGGTGGCGCTGCCCAGCGGCGATCCGGCGCACCTGGTGGTGGCCCACCAGGACGTGGCGCGGGTGCTGCGGGACCGCCGCTTCAGCCGCAACCTGCGCTACCCGGGGGCGCCCCGGATGGTCCGCGAGGCGGACATGAACGACAACCCGGACGCGATCATCAACCACGACCCGCCCGAGCACACCCGGTTCCGCCAGGTGATCCAGCAGGCCTTCAGCCCCAGCCAGGAGGCCCGCTGGCGGCCGATCGTGCAGGGCATCGTGGACGGGCTGCTGGACCGGGTCGCGGCCGCCGGGCCGCCAGCCGACCTGGTGGCCGACTTCGCCGGGGTGCTGCCGATCTCGGTGATGTGCGCGCTGGTCGGCGTGCCGGCCGCCGACTGGCAGCTGTTCCACGACTGGACCGCGGTCTTCTTCGCGGTGGACCCGGCCGCCCTGGAGGAGCGGCTGCGGGCCAACCGGGAGTTCCTGGCCTACCTGCGCGAGTTCCTGGAGCAGCGGCGCAAGGCGCCCGGCGAGGACCTGGTGGACCTGCTGGTGACCGCCCGGGACACCGAGGGGCGGCTCTCCGAGGGCGAGCTGGTGCAGCTGGTCTCGGCGCTGCTGATCGGCGGCCAGGAGAACACCGCCTCCACCCTGGCCCGCGGGGTGCTGGCGCTGCTGCGGTTCCCCGGGCAGTGGGCGCTGCTGCGCGACGACCCGGCGCTGACCGGCCCGGCGGTGGAGGAGGTGCTGCGCTTCGAGGTGCCGAGCGAGGGCGCCTTCCTGCGGGTGAGCACCGAGGAGGTGGCGCTGTCGGCCAGGTCGGTGGCCGCGGGACGGGCGGTGCAGGTCTCGGTGCCGGCGGCCAACCGGGACCCGGCGGTCTTCACCGACCCCGAACGGTTCGACATCCGCCGCACCGCCAACCCGCACCTGACCTTCGGGCTGGGCGCGCACTTCTGCCCCGGCGCACCGCTGGCCCGGCTGGAGCTGGCGGTGGCGCTGCGCTCGCTGGCCGACCGCTTCCCGGGGCTGCGCCTGGCGGCCGAGCCGTCCGACCTGCGCTACGGCGAGGGCAACCTGATCCACCCGCTGCTGCGGCTGCCGGTGGCCTGGTAGCGGCGGCCGCCCGACCCGGCCGGGCCGAGCCGAGCCCCGGGAGCGACCAGCGCTCCCGGGGCCACGGGACCACGGCATCACGGGGCCACGGGATCACGGGGCAGGCCCGCCCGGCGCCTGGGGCGGTCGGGCGGGCCTTGGGTGGTGCGGTCAGGCCTTGGCGGGGTTCTCGGCCACCTCGGCGACACGGCTGGACTCCGCCACCTCGGCGACGCCGGTCGAGACCGGCGACTCCGCGACGTAGCGGCTGCTCTCGGCCACCTCGGCGACCTTGGGCGATTCGGCCACACGCGACATAGCGGCACCTCCATACCATCCGGAAACCCGCCGGGAATTCCCGGCGAGATGATTTCAAGATAGCCGTGGCGGCGCCCTTTGCCTAGCCGGACAACTCGGACACCGGATTGATCGGGATTAACCCGGCGGAGCCGCCCGCCGGGCCATTTCGCATTTCACCGGAGAGCCACCGGGAAATACTCGAATCCGCGCAGCACCAACCCGCGGCGGCGCGCCGCGCCGGCCGGGCGCAGCCCGGGGAAGCGGTGCAGCAGGCCGGGCAGGAAGGCGGCCGACTCGATCCGGGCCAGCGGGGCGCCCAGGCAGTAGTGCAGGCCGCCACCGAAGGAGACCGCGGCGGTGCCGGTGCGGGTGATGTCGAAGCGCTCGGGGTCCGGGTAGCGCTCCGGGTCGCGGTTCGCGGCTCCGACCAGCCCGATCACCAGTGACCCGGCCGGCACAGCGCACTGACGGATCGTCAGGTCTGCCGCGGCCACCCGGGCGAGCAGCTGGATCGGCGGGTCGTACCGCAGCGCCTCCTCCACCGCGCCCTCGGCCAGGCCCGGTTCGGCCCGCAGCAGCGCGGCCTGCCCGGGATGGGCCAGGAACGCGGCGGTGGCGTTGACCAGGTGGTTGACCATGGTGTCCACGCCGGCCATGAAGAGCAGCAGCAGGGTCTGCAGCAACTCGTCCTCGCTCAGACCGGTCCCCTCGTCGCGGACCGCGACCAGGGCCGAGGCGAGGTCCTCGGTGGGCTGCTTGCGCCGCTGGGCGACCAGCTCCGCGAAGTAGCCCAGGAGCAGCTCGGCGCCTCGGTCGGCGGCCGTCAACGCGGCCTCGTCGACGGTGAGTTCGACCACCTGCATCATGGCCGTCATGGCCTGCTGCAACAGGGTGCGGTCGGACTCGGGCACCCCGACCAGGGCGCCGATCACCGCGATCGGCAGCGAGTCGGCCAGCAGCTCCTGGAGGTCCACGGTGCCGCCGTCGCAGCCGGCGTCCGCGATCCGGTCCAGCGCCAGGTCGGCCAGCTGGGCCACCTCCGGGCGCAGCGCGGCCAGCCGGCGCGCGGTGAAGGCGCCGCTGACCAGTCGGCGCAGCCGGGTGTGGTCCGGCGGGTCGCGGAAGAGCATCGCCTCGATGGTGGCCACCTTGCCGGGCCGCTCCCGCCAGCCGGGCGAGACCCGGTCCATCCAGTCCGGTCCCTGCGCCCGGTAGCCGGGGTCGCGCAGCAGCTGCAGGCAGTCCTGGTGGCCGGTCAGGAAGACCTGGCCCCGGCCGGTGTCGTGCACCGGGGCGAGGGCGTGCAGCCGTCGGTAGACCGGGTAGGGGTCGGCCCGGCCGCCGGGGGTGCCCAGGCGGGCGAGCAGCTGGTCGGGGGTTTCGGTGTCGGGGATTCCGGCGTCGGGGCCGGCGGGGTCTGCTGGCGCGGGATGGGCGCCCATCGGCGGGCCTCCTGGCTCGGGTCGCGGGGTGGCCCCCGCCGCTCGCGGCCATTCTGGGGGCCGGCGCGGCCGCCCGTCGAGGTCCTGCGGTGGCCTGCGACCGGCCCGCCGAGCAGCCGTGATACATCTTGGCTGCTGGGAGCGGGTGGTGACGATCAGTTCGGCTCATACCGTTGCCTGAGCTGATCGGTGACCGTATGGTCTGCTCAGCGGCCCGCGGAGCGACGATCTCGACCGCCGCCGCCGCACGAGCGGATCAGGTGCACGAAGGGATCGGGCTCCGAACCATGCCATCTGACGTTCCATCGGACAGACCCACCCCGGCCGGCGAGGCGGACGACCCGTACTGCCTCACCGAGGGCGAGGCCGCCCGGTTGCTCACCGGCCACCCCTGGCGGCGGTTCGCGGTACTCGGCGACAGCGTGGCCGAGGGCCTCGGCGAGCCGACCCCCGGCTACCCGCCGCAGCCCTGGGCCGAGCGGATCGCCGTCGAACTGCGCCTGCTGGCACCGGACATGCGGTACTTCAACCTGGGCTGGCGGAACACCCCGGCCGCCGCGGTGCGGGCCGGCCAGCTGCCCGAGGCGCTGGCCTTCCGCCCCGACCTCGCGCTGGTCGCCTGCGGCGGCTTCGACGCGCTGCGCTCCGGCTACGACGCCGAGGCGGTCACCGCCGAGCTGCGCGCCATCGTGGCCGCGCTGCGCGAGCAGGGCGCCCAGGTGCTCACCGTGGGCATGTTCGACGGCTCGCGCTCCCCGCTGGTGCCCGAGCAGTACCGGGAGCCGCTGCGCGAGCGACTGCACAGCCTGTCCGCCCGCACCGCCGAGGTGGCGGCCGAACTGGGCGCCCTGCACTTCGACCTGACCGCCCACCCGGCCTCCGACCGGCGGGACGTCTACAGCAGCGACGGCCGGCACGGCAGCGGCCGCAGCCACGCGATCGCCGCCGCCGCGGCGGTGCGCCGGCTCGGCGCCCACCTGGGCACCGGGCCCGCCGCCGGCTGAACCCGCCGCCGCCCGGCCCGCCGAGCCGTCGCCCTCCCTCCGCCCACCGAGCCCCACCCCCCTCCGCCCGCGCCCCGACGCCCGAGCCCCGACCCGGAGAGCCCGATGCCCCTCCACCCGCAGGTGCAGGCGCTGCGTGCGCGCCGCGCCGCCGCGGCCGCCCCGCCGCTCTACGAGCTGACCGTCGACCAGGCCCGGGCCGCCGACCTGGCCGCCGTGCTGGCCGAGGCCGGCGAGCCCGAACCCGTCGCCCGGGTCACCGAGTCGGCCGTCCCCGGCCCCGGCGGCCCGCTGCCGCTGCGGATCTACCGGGCGGCCGGCAGCGGGCCGCAGCCGGTGCTGCTCTACCTGTTCGGCGGCGGCTGGACGCTCGGCGGCCTGGACACCGGCGACGCGATCTGCCGCGCCCTGACCAACGCGGCCGGCTGCACCACGGTCTCGGTGGGCTACCGGCTGGCCCCCGAACACCCTTTCCCCGCCGCCCTGGAGGACTGCTGGAGCACCGCCCGCTGGCTGGCCGAGCACGCCGCCGAACTCGGCGGCGACCCGCACCGGCTGGCGATCGGCGGCGACAGCGCCGGCGGCAACCTGGCCGCCGCCACCACGCTGCTCGCCCGCGAGCGCTCCGGCCCGGCCTTTCGCCACCAACTGCTGGTCTACCCCAACACCGACCAGTTCGCCGACACCCCCTCGCGCCGGGAGAACACCGACCCGCTGCTCTTCAACCACCGTTCGGTGGACTGGTACCGGTCGCACTACCTGGCCGATCCGGCCCACGGCCACGACCCGTTGGCCTCCCCGCTGCGCGCCGCCGACCTGTCCGGTCTGCCGCCGGCCACCGTGATCACCGCCGAGTACGACCCGCTGCGCGACGAGGGCGAGCAGTACGCCGAGCGGCTGCGCGCGGCCGGCGTCCCGGTCGAGGCCACCCGCTACGCCGGCATGGTGCACGGCTTCTTCGCGATGGCCGGCGTGCTGGACGACGGCCGCACCGCCCTCGCCCAGGCGGCCCGCCGGCTGCGCGCGGCGTTCGACGCGGCACCGGCCGGCGACCGAGGAGACGGGTGACCGTGACCGACCACGTCGCCGCGGCCCTGGCCGCTCTGCGCACCCCCGCCGGCAGCACCGACCCCTACCCCCACCTGGCGGTGCTCCGCGAGCACTCCCCGGTGCACCCGATGCCGGACGGCGGCGTGCTGCTCACCCGCCACGCGGACTGCCTCACGGTGATCCGCCACCCCGGCTTCCACGCCCAGAACGCCGCCTGGATGGACACCCGGCGCCCCGGCTGGCGCGAGCACCCGGGCCTGCGGGCCACCACCGAGTCCTTCCTCTTCCTCGACCCGCCCGCGCACACCCGGCTGCGCCGCCTGGTCGCCGGCGCCTTCACCCAGCGCCGGGCCGCCGCGCTGCGCGCCTTCATCGCCGAGCTGACCGACCGGGTGCTGGACCGGATCGCCGCGGCCGGCGCGGACGGCTCGCCGGTCGACCTGCACGAGTTCCTGGCCGCCGGCCTGCCGATCGGGGTGATCGGCAAGGTGCTGGGCGTCCCCGAGGCGGACCAACCAGCGCTGCGCGAACCGCTGGAGGGCCTGCGGCTGGCGGTGGACGGCGGCGCCACCGAGGCGCAGCTGCCGCAGATCGACGCCGCCGGCGAGGCGCTCACCGGCTACTTCGGCGAACTGGCCGCCCGCCGCCGGGCCGCACCGTGCGAGGACCTCACCTCGACCCTGGTCGCCGCCCAGGCCGGTGGCCCCGACAACCCCGAGCCGCTCACCCAGGACGAGGTGGAGCAGACCCTCACCCTGGTGTTCAGCGCGGCGATCGAGAGCATGGTGGACACCCTGCTGGGCGGGCTGGCCGCGCTGCTCGCCCACCCGGCCCAGGCCGACCTGCTGCGCAACGACGCCACCCTGGTGCCCGGCGCGGTGGAGGAGATGCTGCGCTACGACACCCCGGTGCAGGGCATGGCCCGGGTGGCCGCCGCGGACACCACGATCGCCGGGGTGCCGGTGCGGGCGGGCGGCGCCGCGGTGTTGATGCTGGGCGCGGCCAACCGCGACCCGGCCGCCTTCACCGACCCGGACGTCTTCGACATCACCCGCACCGGCGGCGCCACCGTGCTCTCCTTCGGCGGCGGGGTGCACCACTGCCTGGGCGCGCCGCTGGCCCGGATGCAGGCCGCGGTCTTCTTCCCGGCCCTGCTGCACCGCTTCCCCAAGCTCGCGATGGCCGGCCCGGCAGTGCGCCGCGGCACGGTGCTGCGCGGTTTCGCCGAGTTCCCGGTCACCGTGCGGTGAGCGCCGACCAGGCCACCGCCGCCGAGCCGGCCGCCGACCCCCCGGCCACCGCCGAACCGCCGCCGCTGCGCCGCAACCGGGACTTCACCCTGCTCTGGAGCGGCCAGGCGGTCTCCGCCCTGGGCACCCAGCTGTCGGGCATCTGCTACCCCCTGCTGGTGCTCGCCGCCACCGGCTCGGCCGCGCAGGCCGGGCTGGTCGGCGGCGCCACCCTGGCCGGCAGCCTGGTGATGCTGCTGCCCGCGGGCGTGGTGGCCGACCGCTCCCCGCGCAAGCGCCTGCTGGTGCTCACCTCGCTGCTGCAACTGCTCGCGGTGGGCAGCGTGGTGCCGGCCGTGCTGGCGCACCGGGTCTGGCCGGTCCAGCTGATCGTGGTCGGGCTGGTGCAGGGCTGCTGCTCGGCCTTCTTCATGGGCGCCAGCCGCGGTGCGGTGCGCCGGATCGTGCCCTCCGCGCAGCTGCCGCAGGCGATGTCGCTGACCCAGGCCCGCGGGCAGGCCGCCGCGATGATCGGCCCGCCGCTGGGCGGCGCGCTCTACGGGGTGGCGCAGTCGCTGCCGTTCCTGCTGGACGCGCTCTCGTTCGGGGCGATCACCGTGACCTCGGCGCTGATCCGCGGCTCGCTGGACCCCGAGCCACCGGCCGCCGGCGCCCCCGCCCCGCCGCGCGAGCCGCTGCGCCGCCAACTCACCGCCGGCAGCCGCTTCGTGCTCGGCGACCGCTACCTGCGGATGTACGCGCTCTGGGGCGCGGCGGTGAACGCGATCGCGGCCGGCACCCTGCTGATGGTGATCGTGCTGGCCCGCAGCCGCGGTGCCACCGCCCCCGAGGTCGGCGCCCTGGTCTCGGCGAGCGCCCTCTGCGGGCTGGCCGGCTCGCTGCTCGGGCCGCGCCTGATCGAGCTGTTCGGCGGGCGCGCCTGGGTGCTGGTCACCTCCTGGCTGCTGCCGAGCTGCGCGGTCGGCATCGCCGTCGCCCCGTGGCTCTGGCTGATGGCGGTGCTCGGTGCGCTGACCACCTTCACCGTGATGCCCGCGGTGATCGTCTTCCAGGTGCAGGCCACCCGGATCACCCCGGACGAGCTCCAGGCGCAGAGCGGCAACGCGATCCAGCTGGTGGCCAACAGCCTGAGCTGGCTGGCCCCTTCGGCCTTCGGCCTGCTCGCCGACGTGGCCGGCGCCCGGGCGGGCGTGCTGGTGGCCGCCGGGCTCTACGGCGTGACCGCCCTCTGGCTCCAGGGCAACCGGGCACTGCGGACGCTGGACCGGGCCACCACCGGGACCTGACGGATGGTCAGGGCAGCAGTCGCACCCGCACCGGCGCACCTGCCGGGCCCGCCACGGCCACCATCAGCTCCGGCGTCAACGGCCAGGCGACACTGACCGGTTCGGGCCCCGCCGGCAGCCGCTCGGTTGTTTTTTGTTTTTATCCCTGTGCCGGCACACCCCCCCCCCCCCCCCCCCCCCCCCCC
>NZ_JBNQTI010000026.1:0-42632 GCF_050325825.1 Kitasatospora sp. LaBMicrA B282 | reverse complement strand
AAAGGGCAGGGAGACCTTGCTTGTTTTGGGCTCTTCGGGTAGCTGTTTGTGGTTTGTTGTCTCCCATCTGTTTCCCTCCACGACCGCCCGGCGCAGCCCCACGCCGCCGCCCAGTCCCTGACCGAGCGCCTTGGCGGCCGCCTCCTTGCGGGTCCACAGCCACAGGAAGCCGGCCGACCGCTGCGCCGGCGCCAGCCCCGCGAGCCAGGCCGCCTCGGCCGCCGTGAACCAGCGCCGGGCCAGCAACGCGTGCGCCACCGGCCGGATCCGCTCCACGTCGACCCCCACCCCGGCCGGCGCCCCCGCCTGCGCGTCCGCCTGCACGGCGGCCGCCGCGACCACCCCGCGCGCATGGCTCAGGCTCACCGCGACCCCCGCCGCCCCGCGCACCACCGGCTGCCCCGACGCCGCCCGCTCCAGGCGCACCCCCGCCACCGGCACCCCGGCCACCGAGGCCGCCAACCGCACCGCCAGCTCCCGCACCGCCGCCCGCTCCTCCCCCGGCACCCGCACCACCCACACGGTCACCGCCCCGCTCCCGCCCGCGACCACCGCGCCCCACCCGCCCCTTCACGCTCCCGGGAGCTCCTGCTCCGTCCAGATCGTCTTACCCGACGCGGTGTACCGGCTCCCCCAGCGCTTGGTCAGCTGGGCCACCAGGTACAGCCCGCGCCCGCCCTCGTCGGTCAGCCGGGCCCGCCGCATCCGCGGCTGGGTGCTGCTGCCGTCGGAGACCTCGCAGGTCAGCGTGTCCGCCCGGATGAGCCGCACCACCACCGGGCCGCCCGCGTACCGGATCGCGTTGGTGACCAGTTCGCTGAGCACCAGCTCGGTGGTGAAGGCGAGCTCCTCCAGCCCCCAGCCGACCAGGGCGGTGGTGGCGTCCTCGCGCACCCGGGCGACCGCGGCCGGATCGGGCTCCACCGACCAGACCGCGGTGTCCGCGGCGGCGACCGCCTTGGTACGGGCCAGCAGCAGGGTGACGTCGTCG
This sequence comes from Kitasatospora sp. LaBMicrA B282, assembly GCF_050325825.1. Taxonomy (NCBI): domain Bacteria; kingdom Bacillati; phylum Actinomycetota; class Actinomycetes; order Kitasatosporales; family Streptomycetaceae; genus Kitasatospora; species Kitasatospora sp. LaBMicrA B282. The sequence continues at coordinate 41,641 of NZ_JBNQTI010000026.1, read as the reverse complement.
TGCAGCCGGGTCGGCGGCAGGCCGGCGATCACCCGCTGGCCGGCCTCGGGCAGCGGCAGGTCCTGGGCCCGCACCACGGCCAGCCGCCGGGTCAGCTCGGCCATGCCCGTGTCGATGTCGCCGTCGCCGCGCTCGATCAGCCCGTCGGTGTAGAGCGCCAGCACGCTGCCCGGCGCCAGCTCGACCCGGACCGACTCGAAGGGCAACCCGCCGACGCCGAGCGGCGGGCCCGGCACCACCGGGAGGTACTCGGTTCGGCCGTCCGGGTGAGCCACGGCCGGCGGCGGGTGCCCGGCGCTGGCCACGGTGCAGGTGCGGGCGACCGGGTCGTAGACCGCGTAGAGGCAGGTGCCGCCGAAGGAGCTGGGCTCGGGGCGGGGCCGCCGGGCGCCGCTGCCCTCCTCGGCGGCCGGCGCCGGGGGCGGCCCGCCCGGCCGGGCCGCCACCCCGAAGCGGGCCGGGTCCAGGCCGTCGGCCTCCAGGTCGTCCTCGTCGTCGGCCGCCAGCGCCGCCTCGACCAGCAGCTGGGCGACCAGGTCGTCCAGGTGGACCAGCAGTTCCTCCGGCTCCAGGTCGAGGTCGGCCAGGGTGCGCACGGCGGTGCGCAGCCGGCCCATGGTGGCCGAGGCGTGCAGGCCGTGGCCGGTGACGTCACCGACCACCAGGGCCACCCGGGCCGAGGAGAGCGGGATGACGTCGAACCAGTCGCCGCCGACCCCGCCCACGGTGTCGGTGGGCAGGTAGACGCTGGCGGTGCTGACCGCGGCCACCGAGCGGACCGCCGGCGGCAGCAGGCTGCGCTGCAGGCCGATCGCGGCCCGGTGCTCGCGGGTGTAGCGGCGGGCGTTGTCCAGGGCCAGCGCGGCGCGGGCGGCGATCTCCCGGAGCAGCGCGTGGTCCTCCTCCTCGTAGGCGTCCTTCCAGCGGTCCCGGCGCACGCTGATCCGGCCGAGCAGCACGCCGCGGGCGTTCAGCGGGGCGGTGAGCAGCCAGGCCTCGGCGAGTTCGGCCAGCCCCCCGATCTCCTCGCTGCCGTCGGCGCCGACCAGCACCGTGGCGCCGTCCGGGCCGACCAGCACGGTGTCGCCGGTGGCGGGCACCGCCTCGGGCGGGCCCGCCACCGCGGTGCGGCGCAGCAGCAGCCGCCCTTCGGGCCCCGGAGTGGGCTCCTCGCCGCTGAACACGGCCTCGGCCACCTCCACGGTGGCCACGTCCGCGAAGCCGCCGACCAGCGCCTCGGCCAGTTGCTTGGCGCTGTCGGTGACCGAGAGCGAGCGGCCGGTGGCGGCGGTGACCTGGTGCAGCAGGGCCAGCCGGCGGCGGGCCCGGTACTGCTCGGTGATGTCGTTGAAGAGCGCGGTCAGGCCGATCACCGCGCCGTCGGCGGCCTGCAGCCGGAACGCGGAGATCGCCATCATCCGGCCGCCGCGCGGGTCTATCACGGTGCGGGCCAGCTCCTCGGCCAGCACCAGCGGCTTGCCGGTCGCCATCACCTCGCGCAGGTGTTCCTCGACCGCGGCCGCGTCCTGCGGCTGCAGGAAGTCGGAGAGCCGGCGCCCGGTCAGGGTGACCGGCATGCCGGAGTACGGCAGCAGGTGGGTGTTGGTGCGCACGATCCGCAGGTCCTGGTCGAAGACCACCAGGCCGAACCGGTCCTGCAGGAAGAGTTCCCGGGTGAAGGCCTGGTCCTGGCGCCACCGGTCGGCGGTGGCGGCCGGCGCGCCGATCACCATGTAGCGGGCGGTGCTGCGGTCCCCGACCGCGGCGCCGCGCAGCACCAGCAGCCGCACCTCCAGGGCGAGCAGCCGTCCGTCGCCGGTGTGCACGCTGACCCGGCCGGCCCAGGCCGCACCCCGCCCGGCGTACCCGTGCGTGCCGGTGATCGCCGCCGGCGGGCCGCCCGGATCCACCGGTGCGGCCAGCAGGTCGCGCACCGGTCGGCCGCGCAGCACGCCCACCGGAAGGGCGAGCAGTTCCTCGGCGGCGGCCGTGCAGTCCAGGATCCTGCCGCCGCCGTCGACCAGTACCCCTGCCACACCGTCGAGGAACGGGAAGCGGGAGTTGTCCATACGGTCCACCTCGCCCGGGTCTTTGCCCTCCCCCTCATCCTCCACCGGGACGCCGCGCTCGGCGCCCCGGGCCCGTGGAGGTCTCAGTGACCGCCCGCGTCCACCGTCTCGACGTCGGTGATGTTCCGCTGGATCTCCTCGGCCGGCAGCGCGACGGCCAGCGCCCAGTAGTAGACGCCCAGCGACAGGGCGGAGATCACCGCGATGTCCCACCAGAGCGGCAGGTTGTGCTGCGCCCCGACGCCGAACTGGCCTTGCCAGGAACAGATGCCCAGGCCCACCAGGTAGACCGGCAGCCACTGCCCGGCCCGGAAGTCCATCCGGGGCGCACCGGGCAGCCGCTTGACCCGGGCGTAGCCGGCGTAGGAGCCGAGCAGCAGGTAGCCGATCAGGATCGAGGCGCCCAGCCGCCACAGGGTGTCCCAGCCGGACCAGTAGATCACCAGGCTGGCGATCACGAAGGAGATCGGCGAGATGATCTCCCCCGCGGGCAGCCGGTAGGGCCGCGGCAGCTCCGGGAAGCGCTTGCGCAGCACGCCGAAGGCCAGCGGCGCACCGGCGTACATCAGCACCACGGCCGAGGTGATGAAGCTGACCAGCTTCTGCCAGCTGGGGAAGGGCAGGAAGCAGAGCACGCCGGCGACGAAGGCGAGCAGCAGTCCGATCCACGGCACCCCGCGCCGGTCGGTGGCCTGCATGCCCTCGGGGGCGTAGCCGTTGCGGCTCAGGCCGTAGGTGATCCGGGAGCTGGAGGTGACGTAGACCAGGCCGGTGCCGGCCGGCGAGATGATCGCGTCGATGTACAGCACGGTGGCGAAGCCGCCCAGGCCGATCACGGTGGCCAGGCCGGCGAACGGGCCGCTGATCCCGGCGTAGGTCAGCGCGCCCCAGCCGCCGGTGATCGCGGAGTCCGGCACCGCGGCGATGAAGACCAGCTGGAGCAGGATGTAGATGACGCTGCCGATCATCACCGAGCCGAGCACCGCGCGCGGGATGTCGCGCTTGGGGTTGGTGCTCTCGCCGGCCCACTGGATGGCCTGCTCGAAGCCGAGCAGCGCGAAGATCACCCCGCTGGTGCTGATCGCGTTCAGCACGCCGTGGGCGCCGAACGGGGCGAACCCGTGCGAGTTGAAGTTGCGGCCGTGGAACTCGGTACTGGCGAAGATCAGGATGGTCAGCACCGGGATGGCGACCTTCCACCAGGTGGCGGCGCTGTTGGTGCGGGCCAGCCAGCGCACGCCGAGGAAGTTGATCGCCACGAAGAACGCCAGCAGTGCGGCCGCCACCGCGAAGCCGGAGCCGGTCAGGGTCGAGTCCTTGGGGTGTTGCAGGCCGTCCGCCCAGCTCCAGTGCCGGGCGTAGCCGATGATCGCCTGCACCTCGATCGGCGCGATGGTGGCGGCCTGCAGCCAGGTGAACCAGCCGAAGGACATGCCGGCGAAGCCGCCGAAGGCGTAGTGCGGGTAGCGGGCGGTGCCGCCGGCGACCGGGAAGAGCCCGCCCAGTTCGGCGTGCACCAGGGCGAGCAGCACGATCGCCACCGCGCCGATCACCCAGGAGAGCAGCGCCGCGGGCCCGGCGACCTTGACCGCCTTCTCGGCACCGAACAGCCAACCGGAACCGATGATGGCGCCGACCGAGGCCCAGAGCAGGCCGACCAGCCCGACCTCGCGGCGCAGCGCGTGCCTGGGATTGGTGCGCGTGGGCGCCGGGGCGGGCGATGCCATGGCGAACGGCCTCTCGACGGGGGACGGGGTCCCTCCGACGCTGCCTCAGCCGTCCCCGGGTCACCGGTTGCGCCGCTGCGACACGGCCGCACCTCCAGCCGTCCGGCCTAACCCGCCGCGGGTGCGGCTCGAGCGGGGGGATAGTTACACCAGACTTATCAAGCTACTGTAAGGAGACATGGAGACCGCAGCCCGACCATCGACTGCACAGCCATCGACCGCACAACCACCGACCGCACAACCACCGACGACGCAGCCACCGACGACGCAGCCACCGGCCGCAGCGGCGCCGACCCCGCTGCCACCACAGGTACCGCCGGCCGACCCGGCCGAGCTCGCGACCGACTTGAGGCTGGCCGTGGGCCGGATCGCCCGCCGGGTCCGCCAGGCGCACATCTCCGGCGACCTGACGCACTCCGAGGTCTCGGTGCTCGCCCGCCTCGACCGGGAGGGCGACAACTCCCCGGGGGCGCTGGCCGAGCTGGAGCGGGTCCGCCCGCAGGCGATGGCGGCCACCGTGGCCGCCCTGGAGGAGCGCGGCCTGGTGCGGCGGCGGCCGGACGAGCGGGACGGGCGGCGGGCGATCCTGAGCCCGACCGAGGCCGGGCGCGCGGTGCTCACCGCCCGGCGCTCGGAGTCCGAGCAGCTGCTGGCCGTCGCACTGGGCGCCGAGTTCGACCCGGCCGAGCGGCAGCAACTGGCGGCGGCGATACCGCTGCTGGCCCGGCTGGCGGAGCGGTTGTGACGGGCGCGACCGCGCTGACCCGGGCCGGCGACCGCCCCGGGCAGGACCGCTACAAGTGGGTGGCGCTGTCCAACACCACCATGGGCGTGCTGATCGCCACCATCGACAGCTCGATCGTGATCATCTCGCTGCCGGCGATCTTCCGCGGCATCGGCCTGGACCCGCTGGCCCCGGCCAACATCGGCTACCTGCTCTGGATGATCCTCGGCTACACCCTGACCACCGCGGTGCTGGTGGTCGTGCTCGGCCGGCTCGGCGACATGTTCGGCCGGGTGAAGATGTACAACCTGGGCTTCATGGTCTTCGCGGTGGCCTCGCTGGCCCTGTCGCTCGATCCGCTGCGCGGCGGGGTCGCCGCGCTCTGGCTGATCGGCTTCCGGATCGTGCAGGCGGTCGGCGGCTCGATGCTCACCGCCAACTCCGCGGCGATCCTCACCGACGCCTTCCCGGCCCGCCAGCGCGGCATGGCACTGGGCATCAACCAGATCACCGCGCTGGCCGGGATGTTCCTCGGCCTGCTGGCCGGCGGCGTGCTGGCCACCATCGACTGGCGCGCGGTCTTCTGGGTCAGCGTGCCGTTCGGCGTGGTCGGCACCTTCTGGTCGTACCGCAGCCTGCGCGAGACCGGCACGCCGCGGCCCGGGCGGATCGACTGGATCGGCAACCTGACCTTCACCGCCGGCGCCGCCTGCCTGCTGGCCTCGATCACCTACGGCATCCAGCCCTACGGCGGCCACTCCACCGGCTGGACCGACCCGTGGGTGGTGGCCGGGCTGAGCAGCGGGGTGGCGCTGCTGATCACCTTCTGCATCGCGGAGACCCGGATCGCCGAGCCGATGTTCGAGCTGCGGCTGTTCCGGATCCGCGCCTTCGCCGCCGGCAACCTGGCGGCGCTGCTGATCGCGATCGCCCGCGGCGGCATGCAGTTCATGCTGATCATCTGGCTGCAGGGCATCTGGCTGCCGCTGCACGGCTACTCCTTCGAGCGCACCCCGCTCTGGGCCGGGATCTTCATGCTGCCGCTGACCGCCGGCTTCCTGCTCGGCGGCCCGATCTCCGGGTACCTGTCCGACCGGTTCGGCGCCCGGCTGTTCGCCACCTCCGGGCTGCTGCTGGTGGCCGCCTCGTTCGTCGGCCTGATGCTGCTCCCGGTCGACTTCCCCTACCCGGCGTTCGCCACCCTGCTGCTGGTCAGCGGCCTGGGACAGGGCATGTTCTCGGCCCCCAACACCTCGGCGATCATGGGCAGCGTGCCGCCGGAGCGGCGCGGGGTGGCCTCCGGGATGCGTTCCACCTTCCAGAACTCGGGCACCGCGCTCTCCATCGGCCTGTTCTTCTCCCTGATGATCATCGGACTGGCCGGCTCGCTGCCGCACGCCCTGGACAGCGGCTTGCAGGCCCAGCAGGTGCCGGCCGCCACCGCCCACCAGGTGGCCGCCCTGCCCCCGGTCAGCACGCTGTTCGCCACCTTCCTCGGCAACAACCCGATCGGTCACCTGCTCGGCCCGAGCGGGGTGTTGACCACCCTGCCGCCCGCCAACGCGCACACCCTGACCGGCAACCGGTTCTTCCCCGAGCTGGTCTCCGGCCCGTTCCACCACGGTCTGGTCACCGTCTTCAGCGCGGCGGCGGCGATGTCGCTGATCGGCGCGCTGGCCTCGGCGCTGCGCGGTTCGGGGGCCAAGGGCGGCCAGGACGACGCCGCCCGGCAGCGGCCCGCGCCCGAGGCGGCCGGCGCCGACCGGCCCGCCGCGGCGACGAAGGGGCCGCGCCCGTGACGGCGACGAGGTGCGGCAGCGTCACCCGAGCTGACGCAGTGTCATCGACTGATGTGAATGTGAAGAAGATCAGTATCAGCAGATGTTGATTTGGGAGCCGGGCCGTGCCAGGCTCGTTCCCGGCCGAACGCGGCGAGGGCGGTCACCGGATGGACCGCCCGCCGCCGCACCCGGCCACGGCTGCCGCGCGGCCACCGCCCTCGCCCCCGGGGGTCGGTTGCCCTGCGGCGACCGCACCGGACGGCCTGGACCGGGGCGAGACATCCCCTGCCCGGTCCAGGCCGCCTCGCTCCGGCACCCGCCGCACCCCGCCACCCGGTCGACCGCGCCGCCACGCGGTCGACCCACCCGGTCGTCCCTCGGACCGCTCAGCCGGTGCTGTACCAGTCCCACGGGAGCGTGCCGTGGCCCGGCAGGTAGGGCTCGCGGGTGCAGATGGTGATCAGCGGGTGGTCCCGCCAGACGGTCGGGTCGTTGCCGCGCAGCGCCAGTTCGGTGCGGGCGTGGTCGGTGTTCGCCACCAGGACCAGCACCGTCTCCTTGCGCAGCCGCTCGAAGGCGTCCGGGTCCGGATCCTCCAGCAGTGCGGCCAGCCGGGCCCGGTCGGCCAGCCGCAGCCGGCCGCGGTCGCCGTAACCCAGCGGGCGGACCCGGGCGGTGCTCCGGGCGCTGCCGCGGGAGAGCGTCATCAGCGGCAGCAGGGTCGGGATCCGGCCGGGGTCGGTCGCCCCCTCGCCCTGGGCCGCGCGGTAGAGGGCCAGCCCCAGCAGGGTGCGCACCGCCTCCAGGTCACCACCGGCCACCCGTGGGTCGTGCCGTTCGGCCCACCGGGCCAGACCCAGGGCCCAGTACATCGCCACGTCCAGCACCGCCGCCCGGCCGAGCAGCGCGGCGTCCACCTCCCACCACCAGGTCGGATCGCCCTCCGCGGCCTCGACGGCCGGCTCCAACTCGTGCACCGCCCCACCTCACTCCCCGGTCTGCCCGCCGAAGTCCCCGGGCGGACGAGCTCCGCTCTGACGCTGTGCTGCCTATGGTGCTGCGGTGCGTGCTGCGCTGTCCGCCGATCGGCGAAATGGAACGGACCGGACCGCTGCCCGAACTCCCCTGCGCCGCCGGGCCGGTGGTGATCGCAGCGGCGACACCGCGGCCGCGGCGCGGGGCCCGCGGGACGGGCCGGGGTCGGCTGGGGCCGGGCTGAGGTCGAGCCGGGGTCGGGCTGGGGTCGAGCCGGGGTCGGGGGTCGCCGAACACTCGCATACATGGACATGACGTGAAAAACCTGAGGTGAACGAAGAGTGACGAGCCGCCCGGAGCGATCCCTCCCGGTACGGAGCATCGCGCGGCGCTCGTGATTCTCGTGTGATGTCTGCGATGCGGGGTTGTTATCGAGGTGATGATCCGTCTAGTCTCCCCAACAACCCGCCACCGCGCGGGCGCCCGGAACCGGTACGCCGAGTCCTGCCCACCGTGCTCCGGGAACCACCACACCACCTCGGGCAGGGGCGGGGGACCCAGGTTTCAATGCCGCGTCCCGCGCGGCTAGGGGTGAAGCCGTCCACCGGATCCGTCCGGGCGGACGGCCGGGCCACCTCCCGGTCCGAACCCGACAGCTCACCTCGCAGGCGTGCGGAGAGGGAACTCGATGGGCATATCCGGGGTGTTCTCAGGTCCGGGCCGCCACCGCCGTCCGACCCAGACCGACCGCGCGGTGACCGCCGCGACCGTGGCCGGCGCGGGTCTGGCCCTGCCGCTGCTCACCGCGACCGGCGCGCACGCCGCCACGCCCGACACCTGGACCGCGGTGGCCCAGTGCGCCACCGGCGGCAACTGGTCCGCCGACACGGACAACGGCTTCTACGGCGGCCTCCAGCTCAGCGAGCGCAACTGGGTGGCCTACGGCGGCGACCAGTACGCGGCCCAGCCCTCGCACGCCACCGAGGCGCAGCAGATCGCCGTCGCCGAGCGGGTGCTGGCCGACCAGGGTCCGACCGTCTGGGGCCACTGCGGCACCACCACCGGCCTCACCGCCCCGGCGGCGCCCACGACTCCGGCCGCGCCCGGCAGCCCCGCGGCACCCACCACCCCGGCTGCGCCGACCACGCCGGGCGCGCCGACGACTCCCGCGGTGCCGGCGGCTCCCGTGGCACCGGCTGCGCCCGGCAACCCGACGCAGCCGAGTGCGCCCGGGGTGCCCACCGCGCCGGGTACCTCGACCAGCACGGCCCCCGGCCAGCCCGCCACCACGGCGCCGGCCCAGCCCACCGCGCCGACGCAGACCGCCACTCCCCCGGTCACCACCCCGGCGCCGAGCAGCCCCACCACGGCCGCGCCGACCACCGCGCCCACGGCCACGACGCCCACCACCCCGGTCACCACCGCCCCGCCGGCGGCGAGCACCCCGGGCACGCCCACCCAGCCGACGGCGCCGGGCACCCCGCCGGCGAGCCCGGCAGCACCAGCGTCGCCTGCCGTGCCCGGTACGCCCACCGCGCAGGCTCCCAGCGTGCCGGCGGCCCCGGGCACCCCCGCGCAGGCCGGCCCGGCGACCCCGGCTCCGGCCACCCCGAGCACGCCCGACGGCAGCTACACCGTGCAGAACGGCGACAACCTCTGGGGCATCGCCCAGCAGCACCACGTCGACGACTGGCAGCAGCTCTACCGCCACAACCTCGGCACGGTCGGCAGCAACCCCAACCTGATCTACCCGGGCCAGGAACTCCAGGTCCCCTGACCGGCCCCGGCTCGGCGCCCGCGGCCTGACGGCCGGGCCCTCTCCGCCGGATCTCGTCGGATCAGCGCCAGGCGCACCCACCCTGACGGCTGGGTGCGCCTGGCGGGGTGTGTCCCACCGCCCCCACCATCCCCGGGCGCCGGACCGCCGGCACCCGGCCGGGCAGAATGACCCCATGTCACGACGCACCGCCAAGTCCCGCCCGACCCCGCCCGCGCCCGCGCCCGCCGAGCCGGTGGACTGCCCCTGCGGCCTGCCCGCGCGCTACGCCGACTGCTGCGGCCGGCTGCACCGCGGCCTGGCCCAGGCCGGCACCGCCGAGCAGCTGATGCGCTCCCGCTACGCCGCGTTCGCCGTCCGGGACGCCGCCTACCTGCTGCGCAGCTGGCACCCGGACACCCGTCCGCCGTCCGTCGACTTCGACCCCGGCCTGCGCTGGGAACGGCTGGAGGTCCTCGCCACCACCGAGGGCGGCCCCTTCCACCAGGAGGGCACCGTCACCTTCGCCGCCCACTACCGCGACGCCGGCCACCCGGGCAGCCTGCGCGAGACCAGCCGCTTCCTGCGCCACCAGGGCGCCTGGGTCTACCTCGACGGCACGATCGAGGCCGACTGACGCCCTCGGAGCCCGAGGAGCACCTCACCCCGCCCTCCCCGTCCTTGGAGGACCACGTGACCCTGCCGCTTGCCGACTTCCTGCGCACGGTGCCGCAGGGCATCGTCTTCGCGACCGTCTACCTCACCGACGCCGCGGGTGACCCGCTGCTACTGAAGTCGACCTATGACCCCGAGGTCTGGCAGCTCCCCGGCGGTCTGCCGGAAGCCGGGGAGGACCCGTGGGCGGCCGCCCGACGCGAGTTGGCCGAGGAGACCGAGCTGGAGCTGCCCGAGCAGCCCGCCGCGCCGCTGCTCGCGCTGGTCTTCACCCCGCCGGTGGCCGGCTGGCCGTTCCGGGTCGGCGTGGTCTTCGACGGCGGCCCGCTCGCTCCGGACCGGCTCGCCGGCCTGCGCCTCGACCCCGCCGAGCACAGCGCCCACGCCGTCCGCCCGCTCGCCGACTGGCGCGCCGAGCTCAGCCCGACCCGGCTGGCCCTGGTGGAGGCCGCCGCCGAGGCCCGCCGCACCGGCCGGGCCGGCTACCGCGCCCTCGTCGCTCCCCCCGCCGCCGCACCGGGACCACGGGACGTCGGCGATACTCGCTGACGTCCCGTCAGTCACCCAGTCAGCAGGAGCCCTCCGATGGACCAGCTCTCCCCCGAGGACCAGCACCGCCGCGCGCTCGCCTTCCGCGCGCTGCACGCCGGGCCCGGTGCCTTCGTGATCGCCAACGCCTGGGACGCCGGCACCGCCCGGCTGCTGACCGGGCTCGGCTTCGACGCGCTGGCCACCACCAGTGCCGGCCTGGCCTTCGCGCTCGGCCGGCCGGACGGGGCCAACCTGGTGCGGCGCGAGGAGGCGCTGGCCAACGCCCGGGCCATCGTCGACGCCACCGGGCTGCCGGTCTCCGCCGACCTGGAGAACGGCTTCGGCGTCGACCCGGCCGAGGTGGCCGCGACGATCCGGCTGGCCGCCGGGACCGGGCTGGTCGGTGCCTCGATCGAGGACGCCACCGGCGAGCCGGAGCGGCCGATCCACCCGCTGGAGCTGGCCGTCGAGCGGATCGAGGCGGCGGTGGCGGCCGCCCGGGAGCTGGACTTCCCGTTCACGGTCACCGCGCGGGCGGAGAACTTCCTGCACGGGCGCCCCGACCTGGCCGACACCGTGCGCCGGCTGCAGGCCTTCGAGGCGGCCGGCGCCGACGTGCTCTTCGCCCCGGGACTCCCGGACGCCGAGGCGGTGCGCACGGTCTGCGCGGAGGTCGGCAAGCCGGTCAACGTGCTGGCCGCCGGCCCGCTGACCCGGCTGACGGTCGCGCAGCTCGCCGAGCTGGGTGCGCGCCGGATCAGCGTCGGCTCGGCGTTCGCCCGGGTCGCCCTGGCCGCCACCCGGCGCGCCGCCGCCGCGCTCCGGGAGAGCGGCGGCTTCACCGCGCTGACCGAGGCGATGCCGATGCCGGAGGCGAGCGCCCTGATGACGGAACGGGACTGACCGGGAGCAGCTCCGCGGCGAGCGTGCGGCAGACCGCCGAGCGCGCGGCCGACCTGACGGGTGACCAGCGCCGATACGGGTGACCAGCGCCGATCCCACCGAGGAACGCCCTGATCCGGCGGATCGTTTCGCCACCATGGTGTCCTCCCTGTTCGGCCCCGTCGGCAGCCTGCTGCTCCCCGCCGCGCTGATCGCGCTCTGCTTAGCGGTCGCGGCCTTCCGGTTCCTCCGGGCCCGGGCCGGCGGGCGGGCGCGCCCCGGGCGCGGCGCCGCCGTGACGGCGGGCGAGGAGCTGCACGCGCTGCTCTACCCGGGCAAGCAGGTGCAGCTGGAGCAGCGCCGGATCGAGCTGGTGCTCCGCGAGGACGAGCAGGCCGGTGCGCCCGGGCACACCGGCATCGACCTGTCCCGCGGCACCGCCCGCCTCCCCCGCTGACGCCCCGCCCCCGCTCCCGCCCCCGCGCCCGCCTCGCCCGCCCCCCGTCGCCCCGGCGTGACCGCCACCGCCCCCCGCGCGGACCGTCCCGGTGGACCCGGGCGGGTGGCGGTGGAAAGCTCGGACGAGAGCGTTCCCGACCGTCCGCGGAGCATCCGAGGAGCACCGGCATGTCCGAGCGAGCAACCTCCCGGGCCGGCGCGGCCGGCCGGGTTCCGGTCGCGGAGCGGCCCGAGCAGCTGCGCAACGTCGTCCTGGTCGGGGTCAGCGGCTCCGGCAAGACCACGTTGACCGAGTCGCTCGCGCTGGCCGCCGGGGAGCTGACCCGGGCCGGCCGGGTGGCCGAGGGCAGCACCGTCTCCGACCACGAGGAGATCGAGCACCAGCAGCAGCGCTCGGTGCGGCTGTCCGTGGTGCCGGTCGGCTGGCGGGATGTCAAGATCAACCTGATCGACCCGCCCGGGCACGCCGACTTCTCCGGCGAGCTGCAGGCCGCCCTGCGGGCCGCCGACGCGGCCGTCTTCGTGGTCTCGGCGACCGACCCGCTGGGCGGTCCGGCCCTGACGCTCTGGCAGGAGTGCGCGGCGCTCGGCCTGCCGCGGGCCATCGCAGTCACCCACATGGATGCGGCCCGGGCCGACTTCGACGAGGTACTGGCGACCTGCCGGCAGGCCTTCGGCGGCGAGCACCCGGACTCGGTGCAGCCGATGGACCTGCCGGTGCGCAGCGACGGGCAGGTGCGCGGCACGGTCGAGCTGCTGTCCGGCGAGACCCACGGCCGGGCCGAGCCGGCACCGGACACCGGCCCGGCCCGCGAGGCGCTGGTGGAGGCGATCGCCGGCGAGGACGACGAGCTGCTGGAGCGCTACCTGGGCGGCGAGACGCTGGACGAGCCGGCGCTCACCGCGGGCCTGCGCGGCGCGGTGCTGCACGACGCGATCCACCCGGTGCTGCCGATCACCGAGGACGGCACCGGCGCGGTCGACCTGCTCGACCTGCTCGTCTCCGCCTTCCCGGCGCCGTCCGCGAGCCCGCTGCCCGAGCCGGTCGAGCCGACCGGGCCGGCCGGTCGGGAGCCGGTCTGCGACCCGGCCGGCCCGCTGGTCGCCCAGGTGATCCAGAACACCGGCGACCCCTACGTCGGCCGGCTCAGCCTGGTCCGGGTCTTCTCCGGCACGCTGCACCCCGACACCCTGCTGCACGTCGCGGGGGCGGGCGCCGACGCGGAGCCGACCGACGACCGGATCGCCGGGCTGACCAGCCCGTTCGGCAAGCAGCAGCGCGCGGTGCCGCAGGCGGTGGCGGGCGACCTGGTCTGCGTCGGCAAGCTCACCGCGGCCCGGGTCGGCGACACCCTGACCGAGCCGGGCGACCCGGTGGTGCTGGCACCGTGGGACCTGCCGGAGCCGCTGCTGCCGGTGGCGATCGAGGCCCGCAGCCGCAGTGACGAGGACAAGCTGGCCCAGGGCCTGTCCCGGCTGACCGCGCAGGACCCGGTGGTCCGGGTCGAGCAGAACCCGGACACCCGCCAACTGGTGCTCTGGTGCACCGGCGAGGCGCACGCCGGGGTGGTGCTGTACCTGTTGGGCAGCCAGTTCGGCGTCCAGGTCGACCAGGTGGACTACCGGGTGGCGCTGCGGCAGACCTTCGGCGGGACCGCCACCGGGCACGGCCGGCTGGTCAAGCAGTCCGGCGGGCACGGCCAGTACGCGATCTGCGAGCTGCTGGTCGAGCCGCTGCCCGGCGGGACCGGCTTCGAGTTCGTCGACAAGGTGGTGGGCGGCGCGGTACCGCGGCACTTCATCCCCTCGGTGGAGAAGGGGGTGCGGGCCCAGCTGGCGCACGGCGTGGGCGACGGCTTCCCGCTGGTGGACCTGCGGGTCACCCTGGTGGACGGCAAGGCGCACTCGGTGGACTCCTCGGACGCCGCCTTCCAGTCGGCCGGCGCACTGGCGCTGCGCGACGCGGCGACCAACACCAGCGTGCGGCTGCTCGAACCGGTGGCCGAGGTGGGCGTACTGGTACCGGACGAGTACCTGGGCGGAGTGTTCAGCGACCTGTCGGTGCGCCGCGCACGGGTCCTCGGCACCGAGCCGGCCGGCCCGGGGCGGAGCCTGCTGCGGGCCGAGGTCCCGGAGCTGGAGCTGACCCGCTACGCGGTCGACCTGCGCTCGCTCTCGCACGGCACCGGTTCCTTCACCCGGACCCCACTGCGCTACGAGCCCATGCCGGCAGCCGTCGCCGACCGGGTCACCAAGCCCGACCACTGACCACCCGACGACCGCCGCCCCGCCGCACAACCCGTCGTCCGACCACATCATCGCTGGCGCAGGAGGAGCTCACGCCGGTCATCGCCGCAGTGCTCCCGGGTTCACCGGAGTCAACCTGGCTGCCCTCCCGCTCGGCGACCTCGCGCCACCTGCGCCGGCAGTAGGCACGACGCGGGCGAGAACCGCCCGGAAACGACGAAGTCCCCGACCGGCGAACCGGTCGGGGACTTCACGAAGGCGGAGGATATGAGGTTCGAACTCGTGCGGGGTTGCCTGTGAGACTCCGTGAACGCTACGGGGCGCGTTCAGTCGAACCTCTCATCCGAAGAGCTGAGTTGTGTGATGCTCCGGGCATGAAGAAGGAGCCCTGCCGGGTGCGACCACCCTCAGGGGGGATGTCCGCAGGCCAGTACAACTACTGGAAGGACGGCAAGACTGAGGTCCACCTCAAGGTCGAAGAGTGGCCGGAGTGGAAGACTCGGCGGCTCGCGGAAATCCTCTTCGGTGGTCTCGTCGAACGCTCAGCCAACGAGTCAGCTCCACCGGCTGAGTAGATGCCTTCGAAGGGCGTTCTCAACTCCGCCGATGTGCCGTTCAGCCTCAGTCGGTCTCTCCTCACCGCCGTCCAGGTGGGCCATCGCGTAGCTGCACTCCTCCGGGCGCCGCGCCCGCCGCGCCATCACCCAGGCGGTGCGGGCATCTATCCCAGCTCCGAAATCGGCGGCCAAACGGCCATCCCTACTCCTCTGGACCGTCGGCGCTGTCGCAGCACGAGGCAAACGTCCGGACCTTCCCGTTGATGCAATAGCAGCGGTCTGCTGGTGCGGTCGGAATCCGACTGATTGCCGCGACCGCCTGAACCAGCTCTTTGCTCTTCGCGGCTCGCTGAATGTATTCGAGGGAGTCGAATGTCATCCCCTGGAGGTTCCGGCCGATCATCACGACCAGGGCGCCGCGGTTCGTTGCCCGATACCAGCGCGGGAAATATCGGAGCTTGCCGAGCCGGTACAGCTCGCGTCCGTCGTGGAGCAGTCTCACCTCATCGCCTTCAAGGAGGGCTGTGAGGCCGGGGGTGCAATCCTTTTCATCCACCGGGTCTGCACCCTCGCCCTCGCGGCAGATCCAGTCTGGAAACTCGAATCCCAGCGTCGCAAAGCCGGCGAGCAGACGATCATGGACCTCTCCGCCTGTCGTGATGGCAAGCCCACCATAGGCGTCAATGATCAGCGCCGGTACGGGGCCTCGCTCGCCCACCAGCAAGGCGCACTCGACTTCGAAGAAGATCTTGTTGGGGTCGGGGGCGGTCTAGGTCTCGTACACGGCTGAGTCGCCACACCTTGGATGGATCAGGGCGGGCCACTTGATCATTTTCTCGTGGTTCAGAATGCTGACGAGATTGGCGGGGCTGTTGCGACCAATTGGCTCGCCGCAGCTTCGGCAGCTTTCCACCTTCTTTGAGAGGCGCCGCAAAATCGCCTGCAGATCTACGCCCTTGAATGCGTCTCGTACAGGCTGTGAGGCGTGAATCTTGCGCGCCATGGCCCTCCCTATTTCGGTCCTGTCGGAAGGGTAGGGCTGCGCCGGGGAAAAGTTATGCGCCATTCACCCAGAAAGCGGATGGCGTACGAGTGGCGAATCCTGGCGGGCGGCGTTTTACCTCCGGCGCTACAGCTCATGCCCTGCGGCGTGTGCGTGTCGCTGTATCGCGGGGGGAACCCCATGCTCTATGGTCGGCACAGCGGCCGGCGGAGGGTCGCAGGACGAGACGGGGCCGCCCGGTTGGCCAGGTCGTCGTCCCGGGTGCAGGGCGCTCGCTCCGCTTCACAGTCCTCTTCCTCAGCACCGACGCGCTGACAGGGATCTTCCTTTGGCTGGCCGGGCAGCACGAAGGATTCGCCATGTCACACTCCACTGCGCGCGTATTGGCTACCCAGCGCAGCGCTTTCACCGACGAGCACCGAGCCACGGCACGGTCGGGCTTGGGGCGCACCTCCATCGGTCTGGACGAGTGCACCCCTGCCCAGGCACAGCTGCGGGCACTGTTGGCGCTCGGCTGGTTCAACCTGGGTCTTCTCTCGGCACCTGGCTTCGACTGGCCGCTCGGGCCGACCCTCAACTACGGCACCGTGCTCTCCCCTCGTTACGACCATCTCGTCCTCATCGTGTCCGCAGCCCTCAACGTCTCGGACCAACTCGTCGCAAGCCCACCTTGGTCCGGAATCCCGGGCATGCGCTTGGAGCGCGTCGTGGACTGGAAGACCGTCCTGCTGCGGCACCTACCGACCGGGGCAAGTCTGGAAGTTACAGAACGGAGCCAACCCAAGGCTCCGAAGCCGACCGCCAGGGTGATCCGCCATCGGAGCGTGCTCATGGTGGATCAGCCAGTAACCCCCGCGGAACAGGCAAAGCTGGACAGCGTTCCGCCGATGTCCGAGGCGGCAAGGCGTCTTCTGGGCGCGCTTGCCATGCGCGCCGCTCTCCGGGACCCGGCAGGAGACTGGCACGTGCACTGGTACTACAGCACACTGGGCCGGCCCCTTGGACGCCGTAACCAAGCGGAGCGGCGCCTCTGGGGCAGAGATGACCTGTGGCTCCTGGAATGGACGTCCTACCCGTATCCCCAGGACCTCGTTGCGGCGATGACCCACCCGGTGGGCGGCCTCGATGGTGTGGTTGCCCAACAGGTCGGCCCCACCTGGATCTTGACCTACAACGGCGCGCAGCTGCATCTCTACGATCGGGAAGCGTCGGCGTGGTGACCACGAGGGCGTAGGCGACCGGCTGACCGGGCTGCCTACGAGCGCTCAGCGCGAGCTGTGCCGGCGGTCACTGCTCGAAGAACCAAGCGCGGCCGGTCTGTCCGTACTGCTGGACAGGGATGAGCTCGACGCCGGTCCTCATTCGCGCGCTGTACAACAGGCCGTCGAGGTGGTCGATCTCGTGGTGGACCAGGCGGGCGAGCCCGCGCTCGTAGGTGGTGACCATCACCTCGCCGTCCAGGTTGGTGGTCTCCACGGTGATCTGCAGCGGACGGGGAACCAGGCCGCGGACGTCGAAGAAGGGCAGGCAGACTTCGAACTGCTCGTCTGCCTCGTCGGCGCGGTCGATGACGCGCGGGTCCAGCAGAACGATCGGCGGGGCGTCCGGCTGGCTGGACAATGGCGGCCGCCCGGCCGATCCCGATCTGCGGTGCCGGATGGGAGCGGTCCGCGGTGGCGTCGCCTCGGCGGTCACCCCCCCCCCCCCGGCCCACACGCGACCGTCAGACGAGGCTGGGCAAGACGCCGCGGGGCCAGTGGCCGAGCCAGAAGGCTGCGGTGGATGGCTCGGGCTGGTCTTCGGTGGAGCCATCGTGCGGCAACAGCTCGGTCGGGGCGATGTAGCACTCGCCGGGTGCGAGGCGGATGCGGAAGCAGCGCAGCGGTTGGTGGCGGGCGACGTAGGTGTGGAGGTCGTCGGTGTGCGGGTAGTGGTGCTCGTAGTCGTGGTGGACGGTTCGGCAGATGGCCTGAATGTCGATGTCGCCGAGCAGGAGGTAGCGGGTGCCGGGGCCGAGGTTGAGGCAGAGGCGTCGGCGGCCCCGGTGCTTCTCGGCGTAGGAGAGCTTGTCCCAGTTGTCGACGTGCAGGCCGAGCCGTCGGCCCTCCTGGTAATTGTCGGTGGTGGTCAGGGCCTTGGCCGGGCTGGCCGCCTGGCCGAGGTAAGTGGCGTTGGGGTCGCCAAGGGGGTCGGCGAGCTCGGAGAGCAGGTCGATGGCGTCGGTGTGCCGGAGCTTGACCACTTCGACCAGGCGGCTGTCCGGGGTCTCGTCGGTTGCCCGGACACGAGCGCCGAGGGCATCGCTATCGGCTGCCAGGGGTCGGCCGGGACGACGGCCCCGTTCTCGTACTCGGGCTCTCCCCGGGTGATCCGGACTCCGCCGACCTCGCAGCGCCGCTGCAGGGCGGAGAGGTCGTGGAACGCAATGCTCAGGTGCATGCCGAGTCCTCCTCGGAATCGGTCTAGCGATGGTCGTCGAGCGCGTCCCCGTAGGTGACGTCCAGCTCGGCCAGCAGGGCTTCGGCGAGTTCGGCCTGCTGCGGGCGGTCGATGATGATCTTCGCCAAATGGGCGACGCCGCGCAGGGCGGTGAGGTCGTTGCCGCGCAGGTCCACATCGCGGTACTTGCCGCGTCCGAACTCGGTGAGCTGGAGGGTGCAGGCATCAAGGACGACCTCGCTCAGGTCGCAGTTGGTGAAGACGGCCTCGGTCAGGACGCACTTGGAGAAGGCGACCGGGCCGGTGGCACGGACGCGGTCGAAGGTCGTGTAGTCGAGTTTGCAGTTCTCGAACAGGACGTTGTCGAGGGTCAGGCCGGTGAGGGTCGCGCCCATGAGTTTGCAGTTGCGGAAGACGACGCGGGAGAGCTTGCTCTCGCTCCAGGTGACCGAGCCGAGGTCGGTGCTCTCGAAGGCGACGGAGTCCAGGCGCATCTCGGTGAGCTGGGCGCGGGAGGCGCGCAGGGCGGTGATGCGGCCGGTGATCAGTCGGGTGTCGGCCAGGTCGAGCTCGCGCAGGTCGGCGTCGGCGTACTGGAAGTCCTGCACGATGCCCCGGCCGGTTTCCAGGGAGGTGACGTTGGACAGGTAGGTGCCGGCCTCGTCGAGATTGGGCAGGGCCACGGTGACGCGGCCGAAGGTGCGGCTGTCCATGGTCGGGCTCCCTCTTGCTGTGGGGCCGGGCAGCCCGTGCGCTGGGCGCAGGCCGCCCGGCAGCGGTGCTACTTCTTGTTCCAGTTGTCCCAGGTCGGCCGGTTGTCGAACTTGGGCGCGGGGTTGTCCCAGGTGGGGCGGTTGTCGAACTTGGCGACCGCGGGGTCGTGCGAGCGGCCGGCCGTGAGCTCCTCGATAACGGGGGCCTCGGCGGTGGTCAGCAGTTCGAGCACGGTCATGCTGCTTGCTCCTCTCGGACGGTATCGGACAAGGCGGTGATCAGGGCCTGCCTGGACACGCGGCAGTAGTTGGTCTCGGTGGTGTCCAGGCGGCCGTTCTCGAAGTAGCGGTTGCCGGCCTGCGCTCCGCGGCAGAAGTCGAAGAACTGGCAGGTGGCCTCGCACCTCTCCAGGCCGGTGAGGAACTCGTCCACGTACCGCAGCCGGTGGGCGCCGTCGAGGATGGACGCCAGCGACTGGTGCAGGACGTTGCCGGCCCGGAAGTCGTCGTAGGCGGGCGCGGCGATGCCCGCGAGCTCGGGTGAGAGCAGCACCACGTCGCCTGCCGCGGAGACGGTGGGGATGGGGTCGATCAGGAGAGCATCCCGGTCGGTCTGCCGGGCGGTTCGTGCGGCGTGGAGGTAGTCGCCGAGGCGGGCCAGCTCGCGCACCTTCGGGCCTGGGGTGCGGCGGCTCCATGCCATGGTGCGGCGCCAGAACTGCCGGGCTTGCTCGACGGTGGGCATCGGCCTGGTGGTGTTGACGCCTTCGGTCTCCTCGATGTTGATGCCGATGGTGTGGCAGCCGAGGCCGGTGAGGAAGTCGAGCAGGTCCTCGGGCCGGTCAACGCTCTCGGCCGTGACCACCGCGATCACGGAGAAGGCGATGCCGGCCTCACGCAGGCGCGCGACACCCTTCACGATCCGGTCGAAGGCCGGCTTGCTCTTGCGGTCGACCCGCTGAGCGTTGAGGGCGGCCGGGCCGTCGATGCTCACCCCCACCCGGAACTGGTACCTGGCGAGGAACCGGCACCAGTCGTCGTTGACCAGGGTGGCGTTGGTCTGCACGTAGTGGTGGACCAGACCGGCCTGCCGCAGTGGCTCGAAGGCGGCGATCAGTTCGCCGAAGCGCCGCAGGCCCAGGGCCAGCGGTTCGCCCGCGTGCCAGACCAACTCCAACGGGCGGCCCGGACTGAGGGCTGGGGCGAACTCGGCGACCGAGCGGGCCACGGCCTCGGCGACCTCGACGCTCATGTGCTCCCGGCGGTCGCGGTGCGGCAGGTAGCAGTACGTGCAGGCGAGGCTGCAGAAGCTCGTGGGCTGGACGACCACGGACTGCGGCCGCCGCGCGAGGTGGCGGTCGTAGCGGCGCGGTTCGCTCATCGGATGACCTCTCAATCGGCGCCAAGGGCGGCACGCGGGCAATCACGCCGGGGGCCGGCGGGCGAGGCGTTGCGCAGGCGGTCGAGAAGGTGCCTGCCGACTCTGCGCGGATGCGCCAGCAGTTGGCGCCGGGTCATGGCCTGCTCGGGCACGGCCAGCTCGGCCCAGACCCGCTTGCCCCGGCTGGTGCGCTCGGCGCCGTGGGAGAGCGCGAGCCGCTCAACCAGGAGCAGGCCCCGGCCCGTCTCCTCGTTGGCCATTGCCTGACGCGTCCGCGGGAGGATCACGGAGGCGTCGTAGACCTCGACCAGGACACGCCGGGCCCGCGGGTCGGCGTACACGCCGACGGTGAGCACCGGCCCGTACGAGTGCCGGATGGCGTTCGTGATCAACTCCGACACGACGACGTCGAGGCTGTCGCGGCTCCCCTCATCCAGCCGGATCCCCGGTCTGCGAGCATGGCGCGGACCCGCTGACGGCCCTTGGCGACGTTGGCCGGATCGCGGACCAGGAAGAACACGCGACGGTACACGGACATGGCTCTGCTCTCCTCGGGGGCTGTGGAGAGCGGCACCGGCCATCGGAAATGGGCCGACGGGATGGCCGGTGCCGCCGATCGTGGAGCCGAACCGCCCCGGTCCGGAGCACCCTGCTCGGCTGACTCTCAGTCAACAGCCGTGCGCGCTGACGAATAAGGTGCCAAGGTGTAGGCCAGATGTCGGCCAGTTGTGGGCCACTGTGGGCCAGGTGTCGGCCTGCGGGCGGCCCGAGGGAGGGCACCGTGTCAGGGGGACCTGTGACGGTCGCGGACCTGATCAGGACCGCGCGGGAGAAGAAGGGCTGGTCACAACCCCGGCTCGGCCTCGAACTCGGTACGGCGGAGGGCAAGGGAGGATCGGGACCGGACCGGGGCCAGGTCTCCCGATGGGAGCGCGGCGGCCGGGTGCCGAAGTACTGGATGCCGTACCTGATCAAGGTTCTCGATATCGACCTCGCCGATACGGTCGCCGTCCAGCCAACTGTTCCGGCGGAGAGCGACACTGGCGATACCGTGGATTCCGTCATCGAGCTGAGCCGGAGGGACGTGGTGGATCGCCGGGGATTCGTGGCCGCCTCCACCGCGTACGCGCTGACGGCCTTGAGCCTGCCCGACCCGGAGTCCGTCCTGCGGCGCGTACGGCTCAAGTCCAAGGGCAAGGTCCAGGTCGGCCGGGGTGAGGTCGCTGCTGTCCGCCAGATGACGACCTCCTTGGGTGACGCCGCAGCCGAACTCGGTGGCGGACACGCCCGACACCTCGCCGTCCGCTACCTCCACCACGACGTGGTCCCCTGGCTCGAAGGGACATGGAGCGAAGCCGTCGGTCAGGAGCTGTTCGCGGCAACTGCCCAACTCGTGCACCTGATCGGATGGATGGCCCAGGACGAAGGCAACCAGGACGCCGCCCAGCAGTACTACGCACACTCCTTCCGCCTCGCCTCCGAGGCCGGCGACCCCGAACTCGCCGCCACTACCCTGCGTGGCCTGGCCGTCCAGGCGATCGACCTCGGCTTCCGGCCCACGGCGGTCCGGATAGCGGAGGAGTGCGTCGATCAGGCCAAGCACGTGGGCGACCCGCGGGCCCTGGCCTACTACCAGGCGACCCTGGCGAACGCCGCTGCCCTGGACGGTTACCGCCGCACCACCACCAGCGCGCTCGCCGCCTCCCAGACCGCCATCGAGCGCGCCACCGGCGCCCCGGGCGAATCGTGGGCCAGCCACTACAGCACCGGCCGGTGGGCCCACGAGGCCGGCATGATCCTCGCCCAGCTCGGCGACCACACCAGTGCGCAGGACCACCTCCACCACGCGCTCGACATCCACGGCCTCGACCGCCGCCGCACCCGGGCGATCGTGCTAGCCGATCTCGGCACCGTCCGCCTCCGCCAGGACGACGTCGACGGTGCCCTCGCCTCCTGGGGCGACTTCCTCGACTGCGCGGACGGCATCCGCTCCATCAAGGTGCAGGACGCGGTGCACGACATGCGCGCCCGCCTCTACCGGCTCCGCAACGTGCCCGGTGTCGAAGAGTTGGACGACAGGGCGGCAGCCGTCGAGAACGCCCCGACCGTGTAGTGCGGCGCTGGACCTCCGCGGCGCGTCTCAAACCCCCATAATGGCACGGCGGCCGGAAGATCCCGGCCGCCGTGGACGAGGTCCAAGCGAGGCCCCAACTGTGTAGTTGGCTGCGGCCGGTGGGTCAGCCGTACTGCGCGACTGCCTCGGCCTGGCGCTCTACGGCGATCAGGCGATCGACGAAAGCGCGCATTTCAGCGCTCAGGCCGTCGAGGACCTGGAGCGCGTTGCCGTCGGGCCCATCGGCAGCGTGAACGGCCAATTTCAAACGGTAGTCACATGCCATATGGAAAATCTTGCTGCTGACCCTGCATCCAGACCTGCCGGTCGCCCGTCGAGGTGCTGTGCGATCAAGCTCGGCGTGAGGTCCGGGGCGAGGCGAGGGCGCGTTGGCAGGGCGACGAGGCACGGCGGCTCTGACTGAGACCACGTACGACGAAGGCCCCGACTGCTGAGCGGTCGGGGCCTTCGTTATGGCTGTTCGGCCATGGCGAAGGATACGAGACTCCAACTCGTGAGGGGTTGCCCCCAACACGCTTTCCAACTGTCCGTCTGGGTGTCCGCCGGCATCCGTAGGGGTTCTGACCTGGGGCGGAGCGGGTGGCGAATCGGTCTCTGAACGACGCTGGACGGGGGTGAACGCAACCAGAACTGCAACCATGCCGAGCGTCGAACGCCGCTGGTCGGCAGGATCCCCTCGTTGACCATCCCGATGTTGGCCTTACCGAGGGTGTCTGGCGCCCGCCGGTGGTCCAGACGGAACGGCGCGGACCCCGCGTCGCCAAAGGCCTACTTCGGCGTGCTCGGGTTTGCAACCCGCTCAGCCTGTCGCAGGCCGTTCAAGCTCCTTCCTGATCAGCGTTTCCCGTTGCTGCGGCAAACCAACGGTTGCATGTTCGAACGAGTTGAGATAGCCAGAAGCATCGAGCCTACGAACGATCTCGGCGACTTGCGCTACGGGGCGGTGTTGGCCTGCGTCGTTCAGAAGCCCCGCCGCCTCATCAAGGCGACCCAAGCCGTGCAGTGTGACAATCAGGCCAGCAACCTCCTGGGTAGCCTCTCGGTCGCAAGCGCCTCCGAGGACGTCCTTGAGGTCTCGAGCGCGGTCGGCAGCATGAAGTTCGCTGACCAGAACGATCACCTCGTCAATGGGTCGGGCCTGACCGACAGCGGACAACAGCATCAACGCCTGTCCTCTGTACCCCTCGGCCCGCAGACGCCCGGCTATACCAAGTGAGTCCCTGGCGGGCCAGTAGCGGGC
The DNA here is from genome assembly GCF_050325825.1 of Kitasatospora sp. LaBMicrA B282. Lineage (NCBI taxonomy): Bacteria > Bacillati > Actinomycetota > Actinomycetes > Kitasatosporales > Streptomycetaceae > Kitasatospora > Kitasatospora sp. LaBMicrA B282. Next base: position 18,348 of record NZ_JBNQTI010000026.1, on the reverse strand, counting down.
CATATTGACGAGCATGCTGCCCGCTTCACGGTCGCGTCCCAGAGCCTGAAGTGACCAGGCGAGTTCGAGTACGTCCGCCATCTGGCGTGACCGCCCGAACTCATCCAGGAGCTCGGAAGAGAAGCTTGGCCGGACGCCCGCGTCGTCAAGAGCCACGAACAAGTGGGCTACGTCCTGCACCGAGCGTGTCCTGGCTGCTGCCCGCACAACCGCACCGGGGCCCATGTAAAAGCCGTCGTTAATCTCCAAGCCCACGGCTACTTGGGCCAGTTCGTCTCTCTGGAGCCGATTCCCGGCCTCTGCCAGAAGCGACTTGATCGCGTCATGTCGCTCGGCCTCCTGGAGGGCGTAGACCAGTTCGAGTACGTCGTGGGCCGAGTCCAGGGGCATCCCCTGAGCCAGCCGCCGCTCTGCAGCCCGACCAGACCTGAACCGAGACAGCAATCCACCGCGCCGCCTCACGAGATCTGTGGGGGATGGCTCGTCGCGGGGATTGTTCGCCAGGGATGTGCTGGTGGGGGACTTGTTCGTGTTGTCTGCACCAGCAGGATCCGACGAGAACGCACTGCGGCCGGCGGCACTTGCCGATGGCGCTGACGTCCTGGGGGCTGTTGCATCCTCAAGGCTCTGCAGTGCACCCCGCGCGTCCCATGTCAGCTGGTCCCCGGTGTCATTCACCTGGGTGGCCTTGTCGAGAGACGTACTGACGTCGCCGAGGAGAGCATCGATGTCGTCGCCACCGAGAGTGACTTGGAGTGCTTCCTGCGCCTGGCCTGGGTCATGGGCGATGGTTTGGTTGAGGCGGTTGACCTCAGCCTTCAGTCGGTCGATCTCACGGCTGGCCTGGTCAGCCAGCTCGAGGGCCTCTCGCTGTTTTGCTTCAGCGCGTTCTTTCTCGCGTAGGGCGCGGTTCCGGTACTCCTCGGCTTCAGCGAGCCGCCGACGGATACGCTTCTCCTCATCAGAGGGAGCTGACGGCTGGGAGTGCGCCCGGTCAGCTTGACGAGCGAGTTCACCGATCTTCAGGTTCAACTGGCTGATCATCCCCAGCAGTAGGACCACCAGTCTTCCGGCGTTGGCCTCGGCACGCTGACTGCTCGACAGAGCCTGCATGGCTTGCTGAAGCTGAACATGAAGGTCAATGACTTCCTGCTTGGCCAGCAACAACGCGCTCTCTCCCACCACTGCAGCAGCTGTGGCTACTGGCGTCGGGTTGCCGCGTGACTTGTCCCAGATGGATCGGGCTTGGGCGGTTCTGGTTTGTGCGATGACGGAGTCAGCAGAGCACACATCTATGACGGCCTCGATGAAGTCCCAACGCAGGCCCTGACCAGCCAACCACTGTGAGAGCGTGGACATGGCCGGCACCCTGTGATCGGTGAAGTGGTCCTGCGTGAACGCCTGGCGGAGTTCAGCGACCTTCAGAGCTGCGCCGCCCAGCCAGCCTCGCAGTAGCCCGGCAAGCTCGTTGGCCTCCGCAGTACTGCCTTTAAGGGGGCCCCATGGCCGCCCGCCTGGACTTCTGTCATGTCGCGCGTTCGTCGCGCACCTCCCAGATTCGGCTGCCGGCGATGGACAACCCATCTTGTTCGGCTCTATGCGGTGAACAACCCTTCAAGGTCGCACCGAACATCTCACCAGAGGCATCGTCGGATTGCTGCGAAATCAGACGATGAGCGCGGCACTTTGCCCGGTGTGTTCCACCGGCGGACTATCGAGCCTCGGAGGGGCCATGCCATCTCTGCCTGTCACCCTGTCCACCCGTGCGTTGGGCCTGAGCCAACGTGTGCTGCTTGTCGCGCTAACCGTTCCGGTGCTGGTGGTCATCACGGTTGCGACGGTTCCTGCGCTGGTACTCCTGCCCTTTCTGCCAGGAGGTACCGATCGTGCCATCCGCCTCATCCGTACGCTCAGCAGCTATGTACGTGTCCTTCTCACATACAGTCGCACTGCATCTGTGCGGGACGGTTTGTGAGTTCGTCGGCTGCATGACGGTCTAGGCGGGGCCCGAGCCAGATGGTGGTAACCAGCTCGCTGGACCTCCAGCCGTGAGGGAGGTCTAGCGAGTCCACCTGGCGGTCGTGGTTGTCTCTGTGGCGAGGCATGGGAAGCGCACAGTGCGAGGAGCGCTCTTGACGGTGGCGTTGGCCTTCTCCCATCCACCATTGCGCGTAGCCACGCTCGGAGATGCAGGAAACGAGGGTCGTCTCGAGTGGTTCCACCGGATGCTGCAGGCCCGTTCGGTAGGCTGCCGGCCTGGTGTCGCGGACTGCTTACTACTGCTCGTAGGCCCATGCCTGGCCTGTCTGCCTGTACTGCTGGACGGGAATGGGAGCGGTTCCGAAGCGCATGCGGGCCGTGTACAGGAGTCCGTCGAGGTGGTCGATCTCGTGGTGGATCAGGCGAGCGAGCCCACGTTCGTAGGTGATGGTGGCCAGTTGGCCGTCCAGGGTGGTGGTCTCCACGGTGATCCGCAATGGGCGGGGGACCATGCCACGGACGTCGAAGAAGGAAAGGCAGCCCTCGAACTGCTCGTCCGTCTCGTCGGAGCCCTCGGTGATGCGGGGGTTTAGCAGGATGATCGCGGGCGCTCCGGGCTCGGCCGGCTGGACGATGGCGGCGGCGCGGCCCACCCCGATCTGGGGTGCGGCGATGCCCATGCCCTTGGCGAAGGGGTGGACTTGGCCGAATGCGCTCCATGGCGGTGAACAGCTTCTCGATGACCTGCTCGGCGGCATCGCGCTCGGCCGGCAGGTCGAAGGGGCAGGCAGGCTCGGCGAGGATGGGGGCGCCCTCCTGGACGATGCCGAGGTCACGCATCTGTTCGCTGGGCCGCACCTGGATCACCTGAACTCCCCTTGGCTCGTGTCGCGTTCGGGTCGGGCCCGGAATCGCCATTCCAGACGGTACCGGGCGTGGAGGGCTGGTGTGGAGGTGCTCCAGGAGAAGACGCGCTTGCCGTCCTCGTCGCGCCGGATCGGGGCGGTCCGCAGCGGCGCCGCCTCGGCCGTCATGGACGTCTCCGTGCCCCACACTGCTGGGTCGAGGTCGGCTGGGAAGGCGAGTTCGACTTCCAGGTGCTCGGTGGGCAGGCGGACGGCGCGCTGGAACCAGCGGCCCCACTTCTCGTCGCTCACGGAGTAGGCGTACTCGATCCAGACCTCCTCGCCCGGGTAGAGCGGGAAGCGGCCGTGGTCGTTCTCGAAGAGCAGCCACACTTCCTTGAACGCATCACGGTCGCGCTTGGCCTGCCAGCGCATCGCCTCGCCACGGCAGGTTGCGGTGAGCGCCAGTTCGTCCCAGGTCAGCGGGTGTTCGCGGTAGTGGGCATTGGAGCGCTCAGGCTCGCCGGGGTAGCGGTCGACGCTGATGCGGATCAGGTAGCGGGTGATCGGCTCGCTACCGGTGTTCCGCAGCAGCCGACGCATCGTCAGTCGGTACCGGGAGCCGTCGTAGTCCAGGTGGGCGCCGTCGTGGGCCACGATGATCGCCGAGCCGGTCGCGTATGGCTGTTCGGGTCTGCGGGGAGACGGTGGGACAGCGGACGCCGTCATGCGGGACTTGGCTCCTTCGTAGTCCAGCCAGCGTCTCCTGATGCCCTTGCCCGCGTTGAGGATCTCCTCGGCGCGGCGGGCGAAGTCCTCGGTGGGTTTGTGTCGCCCGGACTCCACGTGGCTCACATAGGACGGATCGAAGCCCATCCTGTGGACCAGTTCCCGCTTGGGCAGTCCACGCACCTCACGCCAGTGGGCGACCTCCGCCGCAAACGCTTCGGCAGCCTGCTCGACCGTCGGGGCGCCGTCTCTCGCGTCCATCAAAGCCCCCCGCCCTGGCCGCCGGATGAGATGAATGAACCGTGAGTGATATCGATTCACCATTCTGTCACGGCCCCGGTGGCCAGTTTCCTGCTTTTGCCAGCCTGGGTCGATCCCCGGGCTCAGAAGAGGGAGGACTCAAGCGATGCGCCTGCTGTACCTGCTCAACGTCTCCAACTCCAGCCAGCTGACTGCCGACTCCGGCTACACCTTCGCCGACATGCTCACCCCGGCCCTGGCCGACGCCGGGGTCGAGGTCACCGTGGCCGCTCCCGTCCCGGCCGGCGACGACCGCGTGCAGTTCGAGCGGACCACGTCGCCCGCGACCAAGTACCGGGCCCGCTTCGACCCGGGCGTCGGCGCCCTGGTGCGACTGTTCCGCCGCCAGCAGCCCGAAGTGGTCGTGGTCAACCAGTTCGAGGCCGCCCCCGCGTTCCGCGCTGCGCTCCTGGAAGCCGGAGTGGACGCGCGGATCGTCGGCTACTGCCACTACCTGCCGTTCTCCTTCACCGACACCGGCCAGCTGGAGCTGGACCCCGCGATGGACGACTGCGGGCTGGGCCGCAGCGTCCTGCTGGCCTTCGCCGCCGGCCTCGCGGCCTGCGACCGTGTCCTGGTCCACTCCGGCACCGCCGCCTCGTGGACCGCCGCTGCCGCCGCCCGCACCGGCGTCGAGCTCACCGAGAAGTTGCACGTGGTCCCCGCCCCCAGGGACGTGCGCGTGGTCCGCGACCCTGCCGAGATCACCCCGCCGGAGGGCCGGGCGGTCGGCATCTACAACCACCGCCTGTACGCCCACTACGGCACCGCCCGCTTCACCCAGCTCGCCCGCAACCTCGTCGCCGAGGCCCCGGTGCGGCTGACCGTGATGGACCTGTTCGGCACCCGCAGCGCCGAGCGGATCCGCCTGGATCCCAGCCCCGAGCGGAACCTGGAGGAGCTGGCGGCCGTGGACGGCGTCGCCATCGCCTCGGACCGCGGCGACCGCGTCCGCTACTGCAACCTGCTGGCCGGCGCCCACTTCGGCATCGCGCCGTTCCGGCCCGGCTGCCCCTGGTCCATGTCGGTCATCGACTGCCAGGCGATGGGCCTGCCGGTGATCGGCCCGCGCATCGGCTGGCTGGCCGAACACCTCGACCCGGAGCTGGTGTTCGACACCGACGATCAGGCCGTCCGGATCGCCGAACGCCTCGCCACCGACCCCGAGTTCTACCTGGTGCAAGCCAAGCGCGCGCACGCCTCCACCGCGGACCTGACGCCCGCTGCGGTGGCCGCCCGCTACCTGGAGGCGATCAAGTGACCGGCTTCGACGCGGTCCTGCTCTCCTACGACGAGCCGCTGGCCGACTCCCTGCACACCCGCCTGGCCCGCGTGCTGGGCGGAACGGTCAAGCGCCTGCACGGGGTGCGCGGGATGCGCCGCGCCTACCGGCTCACGGCCGAACTCGTCGACACCGACCAGTTCTTCCTCGCCGATGGCGACTTCGCCATCGACCCCGACTTCCCCGCCAGCGCGGTGGAGCCGCTGGCCGATGGGGTGTCGATGCGGGTCTGGCGGGCCGTCAACCCGGTCAACGGCCTCACCTACGGCTACGGCGGCCTCAAGCTGATCCGCACCAGCGCGCTGCGCGAGATGGGCCAAGCCGTCGACGTGCTGGCCGCGCTGCCCGGACGCGTCGAGTTCAGCAAGGACACCGCCAGCACCACGCTGTTCAACCAGACCCCGTTCCACACCTGGAAGGCGGGCTTCCGCGAGTGCGCGATGCTCGCGCGCGGCAGCGAGTACGGAATGACCGACACCTCCGCCCAGGAACGCATCCTGGCCTGGACGACCAGCAAGGACGGCGACTTCGCCCACTACGCGGCAGCCGGCGCCCGCGACGGGTGCGACTTCGCCCACCGGGCGGCCCGCGACCCCAAGCGGTTCGAGGCCCTCAACGACCCGACCTGGCTGCACCGGCACTTCACCACGCTGCACGGCGAGCGGGCGATCGCCGGATGAGCGCCCGCTCCGGGCCGCTGGTCCTGATCGAGCCGCAGGCGCACCTCGGCGGCGGGCACCACCAGCGCACGCTGACGGCGCTCGCCGCCGCCCGCCCGGGTGCCGTGGTCATCACCCCGCAGGGGATCGCAGACGGGCCCGGTCCGCTGCTGCGGGCCGGCTCCTGCATCGCCGCCGGACCGGTGGGTCTGGCGGCGAAGGCCCTGCTGGCCGCAGCACGCGCGGCGGAACGCGTTTCAACCGCTGGCAAGCGGGCCTTCCGCTCACGGCGCTGGCCGTTGCCGCTCCGCCGGCTGCCGCACCAGGTCACCCTGGTCGCGCGCTGCCTGACCGAAGCCGGATGCCTGCGTACCGCCCGCCGCCTCGCCCCGCACCCAGCGGCCGTGGTGATCCTCAGCGCGAGCGAAGCCCTGCACGGCCTGGCCGCCCTGCTCGGCGGTACCCCGCACCTGCGGTTCATCCACGAGCAGGTCACCACCGAAGACTCGCCGGTCCGGCTGCTGGGTCGGCTCGCCCGGCGGAGCGAGAAGCACGTGGTCGCCCTCTATCCGACCACCGCCGTCCGCGACCGGCTCGCCCCGGCCTTCCCCCACCTCCCAGGGCGGGTGCGAGCGTTCGCGGTCGACGACGGTCGGCCTCTCACCGCCGCCGAGCGCGACGGTGCCCGCGCCGCCTTCACCATCCCCGACTCGGCGACGGCGGTCTGCCTGGTCGGCGGCTGGTGGCCCTACAAGGACATGGCCACCGTCGACGCGGCCCTGGCCTGCCTCACCAAGCCGCTACACGTCCTGGTCTGCGGCACTCCGCTGGACGACGCGGTACTCGAACGCTGGCACCGCCTGCCCCTCGTCCGAGTCCACACCGTGCCCGGCCCGGTCGGCGAAGACGTCCTTCGGCTCGTCTACGCTGCCGCCGATGCCGCCCTGGTGGCACGGCGTCCCGGGACCGGTATGGAGTCCGGGCTGGTCATGGACGCCGCCCGGCTCGGCGTCCCCCTGGTCGTCTCCGACCACGACCCGGACCTGACCGAGCGGCTGGCCGGACAGCCCTGGGCCCAGCTCTTCCCGGACGGCGACCCGGGCGCCCTCGCCAAGTCCCTGGACCAGCTGGCGGACGGGCCGCTCGCCCGGCCGGGGACGCGGGCCCCTGCGGTGCTGGACATGCTCCCGGCCTCCGAGCAGGCCGCCTACCTCACCGAGACGTACACCGACCTGGTCAAGGAGTACCGATGACGCCCGCCTCCCCCACCCTGGTCGCCGTGATCGGCCCGGTCGAACCGGCCCTGCTGACCGCCTGGACCGCCCACTACCGCGCGCTCGGCGTCGAGCGCTTCCGCCTCGCCTTCCACTTCGCCGAGCACGTCCCCGACGCCTTGCGTCGCCAGCTACTGGACACCGCCCAGAGCCTCGGCCTCCCACCAGCCAGGTCAACACCGGAGCGTGGCACGAGCACACCAACACCGAACTGCGCGACGCGCTGCGGGAGCAGGCCGGCCCCGGCTGGCACCTGCTCGCCGACTCCGACGAGTTCCAGACCTATCCGGCCCCACTCAACGAGCTCACCGAGGCAGCCGAAGAGAACGGCTGCGCGGTGGTGGGCGGCTTGATGCTCGACCGCGTGGCCGCTGACGGCCGACTCGCCCTCTGGCGCCCCGAGACCGGACTCGACCGCGCCTTCCCGCTCGGCGGCCACCTCACCCACCGCCTCCTCCAGGCTGACCCCCGCAAGATCGTCCTCGCGCTCTCGGACGTCGTCGTGGCCTCCGGCAATCACCGCGCCACCGGCCGCAGGCCCGATCCGCACGCGCTCGCGTGCGTCCACCACTTCAAGTGGCGCGCCGGCGTTCTGGACGACTTACGGCGCAGGGTCGCCCGCTTCGCCTCCGGCGCCTGGACCGAGCACACCCCCGCCGTCCGGACCGAGGCTACCCGCCTGCTGCAGCACATCGACCGCCACCACGGCCGCATCGACATCTCCGACCCCCGCCTGGCCTTCCGCCATGTCACCCTCGACCGCCTGCCCGACGACTGGGCCACCGAAGCCGCCCAGATCCACGCCGCCTGGCGCCCGCCCCGTCAGAGCCAGCCCGGCTCCACGATCTCCTCGCCCTCGTCCTGAGGCGCCTCGAACCGCGCGAAGAAGTCGTCCAGAGCCTCAGGGGTCACGATCAGCGCGTTCGCGTCGCCTCGCTGGTTGCGCTCGGCCAGCCTGCGCAGCAACTCGTCCCGATCGACGGGGAAGTACAGAAGCCGCCACCGACCGCCGGCCGACTCCACCAGCTCCTTCATCGCGTTGCGGTCCTTCCGCTGCCACAGTCCGTGGTCCCACACCACGTCCCGGCCCTCGGAGACCAGCTCGACCAGCCGGGAGTGCAGCTCGGCGACGACCGGGGCCTCCTTCTCGAAGTAGGTGCTCTCCGAATAGTCGATCCCGTACCGGCCGTGCCGCTCGTGGACGACCTCGTCCACCGACAACCGCACCGCACCCTGCGGCTCCAGCTCCCGCTGGGCGTAGGTCGTCTTTCCCGAACCGGTGAGCCCCACCAGCAGGAACACCATCGGACCACTCTCGGCCACCGACAACTCCCCTCACCACCACCAGCGTTCACCGGCAAGTCTGCCACTACGGCCGTCTCCGGGAGCCGCCTTCCGGACTCGCCGCCACCCGAAGGAGTACACGCGTGCCCGCCTCCGCGTTCGTCCGCCTGCTGCGGGCCTACGTCCGCCACGCGCCTGGAACAATCGGCAAGGCCCAGCTCGTCGACCGTCTCCTCGACGACCGCCTGCGAACCCGCCCCCTCCACGCCACTGCCCGGTTGCGCTCGGGCGACCTGGTCACCGTCACCACCAGCGACGTCATCCAGCGCTACCAGTACCTCTTCGGCGAGTGGGAGCCGAACCTGAGCGCCTTCCTACGCGACCGTCTGCGGGCCCGGGGACACCTTCGTCGACGTCGGGGCCCACCGTGGCGCGTTCAGCCTCCTGGCCTCCCGCGCCGTTGGACCTCACGGCCGCGTCATCGCCATCGAGCCCACCCCGCAGTTCTACGACGACCTGATCATGGCGGCCACCACCAATCACCGCGCCAACATCCGCGCCGTTCGCGCTGCCGCCTCCGACGCCACCAGCACGCTGACCCTCTACTTGGAGGACCCGGCCAACCTCGGTCACACCACCGCCATCCGGCCCAGCCGTGTCCACACCGCCTTCCACGTGCCGGCCGCACCGCTCACCGAACTCCTCGGCCAGGCCGAACTCGACACCGCCCGAGTCATCAAGATCGACGTCGAGGGCGCCGAGGCGGCGGCGGTCAGGGGGCTGCTGCCCGCGCTGCCGCACCTGCGCGAGGACGTCGAGCTGGTCGTGGAAGTCACCCCCAAGCTCCTGGCCAAGCAGGGCGAGAGCGCCGTCGGGATCATCGACAGCCTGCGCGAGCACGGCTTCCACCCCTACACGCTCACCAACGACTACGACCCGGCCGCCTACCCCCAGGCCATGCGCCGAGCGCAGCCGCCCGTCCGGTGCACCGAGACCCCGGAGCACATGACCGACCTGGTCTTCTCGCGCACCGACGCCGACCGGCTCACGCTCGGGCGCTGAGCACCCACGCCGCCCTGGCTGCGGAACCAGTCTCAGCCACCCACCCGGACTATCGGAATCCTCCGGCACTTCAACAAGGGGTGGGCACTGTGACCACTACCAGCGTCATGAACAGCCGCAACGCGGTCAGCGTGATCGTCCACGACCAGGACACCGACACGATCACCGCCGTGCTCTACGCCGCCCGCAACTGGTCCCCCCAGCCGGCCTGGACCGTCCCTGGTGGCAAGGTCGAGCCCGGTGAAGCCATGGATGAGGCCGCCCCCGCGAGCTCAAGGAGGAGACTGGCCTGCTCGTCGATCCGGCCGATCTCGTACTCGTCCACGTGATCCACGTCGAGCAGGGCTTTGACCAGGCCGGGCAGTTCGTCCTCTTCGTCTTCGCCACCGACCGGTGGACCGGCGAGGTGACCAACACCGAGCCGGACAAGCACCTAGCCGCCCAGTGGGTCAAGGCGGATCGCTTCCCGGAGCCCGCTTTCCCGACCTCCGTCCAGGCGCTGGCCGCCTACCACGATGGAGGTCCCTCATTCTCCCGCTACGGATGGTCGGTCGCCGCGGTGTGAGGGGGTGACGTTGGTCGGACATCCTCCCGCTCGGAAGCTGCCACCGAGGGGGAGGATCCAGGCTCTCGTATGGCGGCCGGCTGCGTTGCCCTCGCACCCCTGGGCGAGGGCAACTGTTCCTCCAAGGGGCAGGCGGGGTAAGGACTCCTTGCCCCACAACTTGCTCCGCCTTGGCGGTGCCGGGGTAAGCATCGCTTATCCCACAACTTGCTCCGGCTCCAGACGGACTGACGGAGGCTTGGGCGATGATGCGTCCACGCCGGTGCGTTCCGCAAGCTGCCTTACGGCAATGCGCGTGGTGCTGCCCCGAGGGGGCGTTTGCAGGCCGGAGGCGCTGCTCGGTCGCTATGTCCCGCAGAGGGATGCGGTCATACCACTGGCCGGAATAGACAGCCTGCCGAGGTGGCTGCGCCTGCTGCATCATGTGGCACGACGGCACATATCCGAGGGGGGACATGGCCAACTCACGCATGGATCGGATCGCTCGGCGGGGTGTGCGGGTTTGGATGAAGCGCCGTCGCAAGCGGCGTGTCGTCAATCGGCGGGCCGGTGAGTTTTGGACAGAGCGACTCGACCGTGCGTCTGACCGCCTCGCACTACCGGACAGGGCCCTGCCTAACACGCGCGCAGCGCTCTACACGCTGCGTCGTACGCGAGAGACCTTTCCTTACGACCTGATCCTGGTCTTTCTACTGTTGTTCTACATCCCGGTGAGGAGCATCGGGCAGGGCCAGCAAGCGCTGCAGGCCGGTGCGGTGTGGGCGGGGCGCGAGCACTTCGAAGCCCTCAAGCACTTCCTGCAGTCGTACGCCAGCTCGTGCCAGAGGGTCATGGCTACCCAAGGTCAGACTCCGGCGGCTGGGCTCTACGACTGGTTGGTGATCTTTACTCTGGTGTTCCCGCGACACTTGGGATGTTGGTCCTCATGCCCCGGAGGCTGAGCCGAGGGGCAGAGCGTCGGTTCAGACTGAACATGGAGATCCTTAAGGCGCTGGAAGCTTGCGATGACGCGCAACGGGCACCCGTGATTAGTCGTCAGCGAAGGCTTCGCCGGCTCGACCGCGCATGCCGTCGGGTTGAGGAGTGCGTGTTGAAGGCGCACCGTGTAGCTGGCACGATCCCACTCCGTTCCACCCGACGGGCGCCGGCTCGCCAGCACGCAGCGCAGGTCGCCGGAATCCTGCGTCAGCAGGTGGCCCGCCTCGACACGGAGCCGCAGAAGGCATTCGCTGACCTTGGCGCGATGCTGGCCACCATCGGCGAGCAGTACGCAGCTGGCCAGGTCGGCGCGCTACTGGATGTCAAGGCGCATCCAGACGTACAGCCGCTGTCGACTGCCAGGCAGGCGATCGGCGAAACCGTCAGGATCGCAATGGCTCTGTCCGCGGCGACTGTCGCAGCAGCGGTGGCTGCTGCGGTGCTGCCCGGACTTCCCCTCCCCGGTCAGGCCCGTCCATGGGTGACGTTCGGCTGCGCGCCTGTCGCGGCCCTCCTGACCTCTGGGTGGAACATCTTCTCCAAAGTCGTTGGCCTCCTACCGGGCCGCCAGTAGCCGTCAGGGCCGTACCCCGTTCCTCAGGTCAAGGAGACAGCAGGCAGCCAGCTGCGAGTTGCGGACAGAGACCAAAACTGAGACCACAGCACGACGAAGGCCCCGACTGCTGAGCGGCCGGGGCCTTCGTCGTGGCTGTTCCGCCATGGCGAAGGATGCGAGATTCAAACTCGTGAGGGGTTGCCCCCAACACGCTTTCCAAGCGCGCGCTACCCCACCCCCGCCCGCCGCGCCCCCGCGCTACGCGTCCCCCGCCAGCAGGCGGACCGCCTCCTCGCGCATCTCCACCTTGCGGACCTTGCCGGTGACCGTCATCGGGAAGGCGTCCACCAGGTGCAGGTAGCGGGGGATCTTGTAGTGCGCCAGCTTCCCGGTGCAGTACGCGCGCAGCAGCTCGGCGGTCAGCTCGGGTGCGCCGGCCCGTAGCCGGACCCAGGCCATCAGTTCCTCGCCGTACTTCTCGTCCGGCACACCGATCACCTGGGCGTCCAGCACGTCGGGGTGGGTGAGCAGGAACTCCTCGATCTCCCGGGGGTAGATGTTCTCGCCGCCGCGGATCACCAGGTCCTTGATCCGTCCGGTGATCGCCAGGAAGCCGTCCCGGTCCATCACTGCGAGGTCGCCGGTGTGCATCCAGCCCTCCGGGTCGACCGCCTCGGCGGTGCGGTCCGGCTCGTTCCAGTAACCGATCATCACCGAGTAGCCGCGGGTGCAGAGTTCGCCGGGGACACCGCGCTCGACGGTGGCGCCGGTGTCCGGGTCGACCACCTTGACCTCCAGCTGCGGACCGACCCGGCCGACCGTGCTGATCCGCTGCTCGAAGCCGTCCTCCCGGCGGGTCTGGGTGGAGACCGGCGAGGTCTCGGTCATGCCGTAGCAGATCGACACGTCGCGCATGTGCATCTTCTCGATGACCTGCTTCATCACCTCCGCCGGGCACGGCGAGCCGGCCATGATGCCGGTGCGCAGCGAGGTCAGGTCGTGGTCGGCGAAGCCCGGGTCGTTGAGCGCGGCGATGAACATGGTCGGCACGCCGTAGAGCGAGGTGCAGCGTTCGGCGGCGACCGCGGCCAGGGTGGCGGCCGGGTCGAAGGTGGGCGCCGGGATCACCACGCAGGCGCCGTGCGAGGTGGCTGCCAGGTTGCCCATCACCATGCCGAAGCAGTGGTAGAAGGGCACCGGCACGCAGATCCGGTCCTGCTCGGTGTACTCGCACAGCTCGCCGACGAAGTAGCCGTTGTTGAGGATGTTGCGGTGCGAGAGGGTGGCGCCCTTGGGGAAGCCGGTGGTGCCCGAGGTGTACTGGATGTTGATCGGATCGTCGGGGCGCAGCCCGGCGGCGATCCGATCCAGCTCGGCGGGGTCGCCGGCCCGCCCGGCGGCCAGCAGCGCGGTCCAGGACTCCTCGCCGATCAGCACCACCTCGCGCAGCTCGGGGCAGCCGGGGCGGGCCTCGGCGAGCATCGCGGCGTACTGCGAGGTCTTGTAGGCGGGCAGCGCGACCACCAGGCCGATGCCGGACTGGCGCAGCACGTACTCCAGTTCGTGGGTCCGGTAGGCCGGGTTGATGTTGACCAGGACGGCGCCGATCCGGGCGGTGGCGTACTGCAGCAGCAGCCACTCGGCGTTGTTCGGCGACCAGATGCCGACCCGGTCGCCGGTGCGCACCCCGCGGGCGAGCAGGCCCAGCGCCACCGTGTCCACCTCGGCGGCGAGCTGCCGGTAGGTCCAGCGGCGCCCGCTGGGGACGTCGACCAGTGCCTCGCGTTCGCCGTGGGCGGCCACCGTGCGGGCCAGGTTGGCACCGATGGTGTCGGTGAGCAGGGGCGTGTCGGTGGCGCCGTGGGCGTGGCTGAGCATGGGCAGCTCCAGTGCGGGCGAGGGTGGGGCCCGCGGCGGGGCGGGCGGAAGCGAGGCTGCCATACCCGGTGGTCCGCCCGCCACACCTCCGGCGGGTTCGAGTGCCGGGGCCCGCAGGCGGCCTGAGGCCAGGTCAGCAGGCGGCGGGCGACTGGCGGCTGGCGGCTGGCAGCTGGCAGCTGGCAGCTGGCAGCTGGCAGCTGGCAGGCAGCCTGGCCCGCGGCCGGGTCGGCGGGCTACTTGAGCAGGCGGGAGAGCCGGCGGTCGGCCAGCGGCTTGCCGCCCGTCTGGCAGGTCGGGCAGTACTGCAGCGCCGAGTCGGCGAAGGAGACCTCGTGGATGGTGTCGCCGCAGACCGGGCAGGGCTGGCCGGCGCGCCCGTGCACCCGCAGGCCGGTCTTCTTCTCCGCCTTCAGCTGCCCGGCGGCCAGTCCGTGCGAGCGCTCGACCGCGTCCCGCAGGGTGCTGCCGATCGCCTGGTAGAGCGTGCCGCTCTCGTCATCGGTCAGCTTGGCGGCCAGTTTGAACGGGGAGAGCCGGGCCGCGTGCAGGATCTCGTCCGAGTAGGCGTTGCCGATCCCGGCCAGCACGCCCTGGTCGCGCAGCACGCCCTTGATCTGGCGGCGCTCGTCGGCCAGCAGCGCACGCAGGCCGGCCAGGGTGAAGGCCGGGTCCAGCGGGTCGAGGCCGAGCCGGGCGACGCCCGGGACCTCGGCGGGGTCGGCGACCAGGGAAACCGCCAGACCCTTCTTGGTGCCGGCCTCGGTGAGGTCGAAGCCCTCGGTGCCGGGTTCGGCCAGCTGCACCCGAAGGGCGAGCGGCCCCTTGCCGGGGTGCGGCGGGGCGGCGGACAGCTGCTGCTGCCAGCGCAGCCAGCCGGCCCGGGCCAGGTGGATCACCAGGTGCAGCTCCCCGGGGTCCGGGCCGCCGCCGAGACCCGGGCCGCCGCCGACCGTGATCACCAGGAACTTGCCGCGGCGCCCGACCGCGGTCACGTTGCGGCCCTGCACCGCGGTGATCGGCGGGTCGTAGGTCTTGAGCACGTTGATCGCCACCGGGTGCACCCGGGCGATCTCCCGGCCGACCAGGTGGTCGCCGAGGAAGGTGGCGAGGGCTTCCACTTCCGGCAGTTCCGGCATGTCTCCCAGTCTGCGCCCCGGGCCCGGGCGACGCCGGGTTCGAGGGCCGGGCGACGCCGATTCGGGCCCGGGCGACGCCGGGTTCGAGGGCCGGGCGACGCCGGTCTGGGCCCGGCCGACGCCGGTTCGAGGGCCGCGCCGCGCCGATGCGAGCAGTCCCATGAAAAGCTCATCATATGGACTACCAGCTCGAACTCCAGCGCGCCGTCGACGCCGCCCGACCCGTGCTCTCCACCGGCCGGGTCGCTGACTACATCCCCGCGCTCGGCGCGGTCGACCCGACCGCCTTCGGCCTCGCGCTGGCCACCGTCGACGGCGGGCTGTACGGCGCCGGCGACTGGGAGCAGCCGTTCTCGGTGCAGTCCGTCTCCAAGCTCTTCACCCTGGCCCTCACGCTGGCCGGCGGCGGTGAGGCGATCTGGCACCGGGTCGGCCGCGAGCCCTCCGGCACCCCGTTCAACTCGCTGATCCAGCTGGAGTCCGAGCAGGGCATCCCGCGCAACCCGTTCATCAACGCCGGTGCGGTGGTGGTCACCGACCAGCTGCTCAGCATGACCGGGGACGCCGCCGGCACAGTGCGCGAGTTCCTGCGCGCCGAGTCCGGCAACCCGCACCTGGACACCGACCCGGTGGTGGCCGCCTCCGAGGCCGAGCACGGCCACCGCAACGCCGCGCTCGCGCACTTCATCGCCAGCTACGGCAACCTGGAGAACCCGGTCGAGGCGGTGCTCGGCCACTACTACGCGCACTGCGCGATCAGCGCCAGCTGCCGCGACCTGGCCCTGGGCGGCCTCTTCCTGGCCCGGCACGGGCTGCGCGCCGACGGCAGCCGGCTGCTCTCGCAGAGCGACGCCAAGCGGGTCAACGCGGTCATGCTCACCTGCGGCACCTACGACGCGGCCGGCGACTTCGCCTACCGGGTCGGCCTGCCCGGCAAGAGCGGGGTGGGCGGCGGGATCCTGGCCGTGGTGCCGGGGCGCGGCACGCTCTGCGCGTGGGGGCCGGCGCTGGACCGGGCCGGCAACTCGGTCGGCGCGGTGACCGCGCTGGACGCCTTCACCACGGCCACCGGCTGGTCCATCTTCTGACGGCCTGCCGGCTGCGCGACCGGACAGCCGAACAGCTGGACGGCCACGGCCGGACCGGACCGGGCGTGCGCCGGACCGGCCCGGCCGTGCGCCCGGCGACACGGCCCGTGCCGCAGCGCGCTCCGGCACGCTCCGCCACCGCCCGGCTACCCTGCTGCCATGACGCCGACGCCCCGCGACGCCCTGCTGACCATCCGCCGGGAGCTCGCCCCGGCCGAACGCGACAACCGCCTGGTCCCCCGGATCGAGCAGGGCGTGGCCCCGCGGGCCGTCCTCGCCGAACTGGCCGCCCAGCAGTACCGGATCATCCGCAGCGACCGGCGCAGCTTCCTGCTGCTGGCCACCCGGTGCGCCGACTCCCCCGCCGGCGGCTACTTCGCCAGGCTGGCCGAGGGCGAGTCGGCGGCGCTGGGCGCGCTGACCGCGTTCGCCGCGGGCTGCGGCCTGGACCAGGCCGCGCTGCGCGCCCGCGAGCCGCTGGCCGGCTGCCAGGCCTACCCGGCCCAGATGGCCTGGCTGGCGCTGAACGGCGAGCCGGGCGCGGTGGTGCTCGCGCTGGCCGCGAACTTCGCCGCCTGGGGCGGCTACTGCGCGATCACCGCGCGGGCGCTGCGCCGGCACTACGGCTTCACCGACGCCGCCTGCGCCTTCTTCGACTTCTTCGCCACCCCGGCCCCGGAGCTGGACGACGAGGCGGTACAGGTGCTGGCCGCCGACGGCCTGGACGGGCCGAAGCTCGCCGAGGCCCGCCGGCACGGACGGCTGCTGCAGGAGTACGAGCTGATGTTCTGGAACACCCTGGCCGACCTGCACCCCGCCCCCGCGCAGCAACCGGATCCGGGCCTGGGCCTCGCCTGACCGTCCCGATCGTCCACGCGCCCGGCCGCCTTCCCAGGCCGGTTGCCCACGGTAGCGGTGGGGCGCACGCTGGACATGTCGGCCGACCGGACCCGGCCGGCCCCGAGCACCAGGAAGGCACGGCAGCAGGGAGGCACTGATGTCCACCGCCAGCCCGCAGCGCGACGATCGTCCCGGGGCCAGCACCAACGAGGCCGCCGGAGACGACGAGGACACCACCTGGCTGGAAGGCGTCACCTCGGAACAGGTGCGGCACGCCACGGAGGAGGACCGCGCCGAGGGCGAACCCGACAACGACGACGCGGAGTGAGCCGATGAGCACACTGGAAGAGCAGATCGACATCGACGTCCCGGCCCAGGTGTGCTGGGAGCAGTTGCACCGGGTCCACCGGTACCCCGAGTTCGTGGCCGGGCTGCGGCACGCGCACGCGCACGGCAACCACCGCGCCCACCTCGACATCGAGGTGGACGGCCGGGAGCGGACCTTCGAGACCGCGATCAGCGACCACGGTGAGGGCCAGGTGATGAGCTGGCAGACGCTGGACCCGGCCCACCTGCGCGGCACCTTCGCGCTGCGCTCGCTGGACAACGGGTCGACCAGGCTGCAGGTCCGGGTCGAGTACGAGCCGGAGGCGGTGCACGACGCGTACGGGGGCCCGAACGGCTTCGCCCAGTCGCACGCCATCGAGGAGACGGTGCGCGGCGACCTCGCCCAGTTCAAGCAGCTGGTCGAGGCCGAACGGCCGCTGCCCGGCGGCCGCTGAGCCGAGCCCGGCCCGCAGCCCCGCCCGGGCCGGACCGCGACCGGGCGGGGTCTGCGCTGCCTGGCTACTCCGCGCTGGCCGGCTACTCCGCGGACCCGCCGGTGCGCTCGGCGGTGACGAAGCTGCGCTGCGCGGTCAGGTAGTCGGCCGGGCGCCCGTACTCGACGGCCAGGGCGGCCCGGTCGTGCCGCTCGGCCCGCCAGCCCGCCCGGGCGAGCCAGGTCACCGGGTCCTCGTCCAGGCCGCCGCGCCACAGGGCGTAGACGGTGTCGGCGATCTCCGGCGCCCGCTCGCGCTCCCCGGGCCGGTCCGCGGCGTTGGCGCGCTCCTTGTTGCCGAGCCCGTGGGTGAGGCCCAACCGACTGCCGGGGGCGCTGAGTTCGCCGATCCGGGTGAGCAGCGCGGCCACGTCGTCCGACTCCAGGTAGACCAGCAGGCCCTCCAGCAGCCACACGGTGCGCCGCTCGGGGTCGAAGCCGGCCCGGAGCAGCTCGGCGGCCCAGTCCTCGCGCAGGTCGGCGGCGAGCGCCGTGCGCTCGACCGGCGCGGCCGCGCCCTGCTCGGCGAGCACGTGCTCCTTGAAGGCCAGCACCGGGGGCAGGTCGATCTCGAAGACCCGGGTGCCGGCCGGCCAGTCGAGCCGGAACGCCCGGGTGTCCAGGCCCGCGGCCGGGATCACCACCTGGGTGCAGCCGGCCCGGGCGGCGGCCAGCAGCTGGTCGTCGAAGAAGCGGGTGCGGATCACCAGGTGGCGGGCGAGCGCGATGAGTTGGGGCGAGGGCGCGGGGCCGGGGACGGCCGGCTCGCCGCCGCGGGCGGCGGTCACGAAGGCGTCGGCGTAGGGATCGTGGAAGAGGCGGTCGGGGCGGGCGCTCTCGACGGCCCGGGCGCGGGCGATGCCGACGGCGGTGCGGCCCACGCCCTCGGGGATCGGCGGATTCGACTCTCGGCTCATGTCGCGCATGCTACGACGCCCCTACGACACCGGGGGGGGGGGGGGGGGGGGGGGGGGGGGGGGGGGGGGGGGGGGGGGGGGGGGGGGGGGGGGGGGGGGGGGGGGGGGGGGGGGGGGGGGGGGGGGGGGGGGGGGGGGGGGGGGGGGGGGGG
>NZ_JBNQTI010000025.1:0-69979 GCF_050325825.1 Kitasatospora sp. LaBMicrA B282 | reverse complement strand
CCCCGCGCGCCGCGCCCCGCCCCCCGGCGGTGGCGCGGCGCGCGGGGCGCTGCCGCAGCACCGCGTCACCGCCGCACCGCCGTCACCGCCTCGCCGCCCCGTCCTCCAGAAAGGCCCGGCCATGGGCAACCACGCTCCCGCGAACGATCCCCCGGTCTCCTACCCCGACCCGGTCGCCCGCCGCCGACGGAACCTGCTGTTCACCGCCCTCGGTGCCTGCCTGCTCGGCCTCTTCATGCTGCACCGGGCCGGTGACCCGACGGCCTCGCTGCCCCCGAAGCCCAGCGCCGCCCTGGCCCACCCGGCCGCCTCGCCGACCGCCACCCCCTCCCCCGCCCGGACGGTCCCGGCCCTGGTCGTGCCCGACGCCCACCCGGTACGGCTGAGCATCCCCTCGATCGGCGTCAACGCCCCCTTCACCGGCCTCGGCCTGGACCCGACCGGGGTGATCAACCCGCCGCCGGCCGACGACACCAACCTGGTCGGCTGGTACCAGGGCGGCACGGTGCCCGGCAACCGCGGCCCGGCCATCGTGCTGGGCCACGTGGACACCAGGACCTCGCCCGCGGTCTTCTGGGGCCTGAGCTCGGTCACCCCCGGCACCACCGTGGACATCGCCCGCGACGACAGCGTCACCGCGACCTTCACGGTGGACAGCGTGGAGGTCTTCCCGAAGGACCAGTTCCCCGACAACCGGGTCTACGGCAAGACCGCGGACGCCCAGCTGCGCCTGATCACCTGCGGCGGCGCCTACGACCGCCAACGCGGCGACTACACCGCCAACGTGGTGGTCTTCGCCCACCTCACCGGCCTGCGCGAGAGCTGACCCGGGGCGGCCGGCCCGAGCCGGCGCCGCGTTCCGGCAAGCGCCGGACAGGGCCCGACCGCCCGCCCTAGGCTGACCGCATGGCGCATCCGACCGACCGTCAGCCCGCCGTCCCCGCCTGGCTCGCGGAGGCGGTGCTGTACCAGGTCTACCCGCAGTCCTTCGCCGACTCGAACGGCGACGGGATCGGCGACCTGCCCGGTCTCACCGCCCGCCTGGACCACCTGGCCGACCTCGGGGTGACCGCGCTCTGGCTCAGCCCGTGCTTCGCCTCCGAGTTCGGCGACGCCGGCTACGACGTGGCCGACTACCTGACCATCGCCCCGCGCTACGGCAGCAACGCCGACCTCGCCGCCCTGGTCGGGGCCGCCGCCGAGCGCGGCCTGCGGGTGCTGCTCGACCTGGTGCCGGGACACACCTCGCACCGCCACGCCTGGTTCCGGCACTCCGCCCGGACCCCGGGCGACGACCGGTACATCTGGTCCGACCGGATCACCGCGCCGGTCCACGAGTGGATCCCCAACCTGGGCCCGCGCGGCGGCTTCTACCGGGCCAACTTCTACCCGATCCAGCCCGCCCTCAACTTCGGCTACGCCCGCCCGCACCCGGACGAGCCCTGGCGCAGCCCGGTGGACGCGCCGGGTCCGCGGGCCAACCGGGCCGCCCTGCGCGAGATCATGGCGCACTGGTTCGAGCTGGGGGTGGCCGGCTTCCGGGTGGACATGGCCGCCTCGCTGGTCAAGGACGACCCGGAGCACCTGGAGACCGGCCGGCTCTGGGGCGAGCTGCGCGGCTGGCTGGAGCGCGAGTACCCGGACCGGGTGCTGATCGCCGAGTGGGGCGACCCGGCCCGCTCGGTCCCGGCCGGCCTGCACGCCGACTTCTTCCTGCACTTCAACGGCCGCGCGCTGCGCTCGCTCTGGGACAACGGCACCGGCAGCCAGGGCAGCTGGGCGGACGGCCGGCCGTGCTTCTTCGACCCCGCGGGCGACGGCTCGCCGGCCGAGTTCCTGGCCGCCTGGGAGCAGGCCGAGAAGGCGATCGACGGCCGTGGCCTGGTCGCGCTGCCCACCGCCAACCACGACTTCTCCCGGCTGGCCTGCGGCCCGCGCACCCGCGAGCAACTGGGCTGCGCCTTCGCCTTCGTGCTCAGCTGGCCCAGCCTGCCGGTGATCTACTACGGCGACGAGATCGGCATGCGCTACGTGCCCGGGTTGCCGGACAAGGAGGGCAGCCAGTTCGGTTCCGAGGCCCGGCAGGGTTCGCGGACCCCGATGCAGTGGGACGACACGCCCGGCGCCGGCTTCTCCACCGCCGCCCCGGCCGCCTACTACCTGCCGCTCGACCCGGCCGCCGACCGCCCCAGCGTGGCCGCGCAGCAGGCCGACCCCGACTCGCTGCTGCACCAGGTGCGCCGGCTGGTCCGGCTGCGCCGCCAGGTGCCGGCGCTCGGTACCGGCGCCCCGGTGACCGTGCTGTCCGCCGGCTACCCGTTGGCCTACCTGCGCGGCACCACCCATCTGGTGGTGGTCAACCCGCGCCGCGAGCCGGCCGAACTGACGCTGCCCCAGCTGACCGCGACCGCCGAACCGCTGCTGGCCCGCGGGGTGCGGGCGGCGGCGGGGCGGGTGCGCGCGGAGGGCTTCGGCTACGGGATCTTCGCGCTCTGAGCCGCCGTCGGCCGGGGCCGCCGCTCGAATCGCCGGGTGTTTCCGGGCTCCTTATGCTGGCGGCGATGAGCGTCAACCGCCGCAGGATCCTGCGGACCACCGCCCAGCTGGCCACCCTCACCGCGGCCGGCCCGCTGCTGGCGGCCTGCGGTCAGGAGGCCGCCGGCGCCGGTGGCAGCGCCGCCACCGCACCGGGCCACCCGCACCCGGGCACCGCCACGGGCAGCGCGCCCACCGTGCTCACCCCGGGCCGGGTGCCGGGCGCCGTCCCGCACACCAACCCGATCGGCGGCCCGGGCAGCCCGACGGCCGCCGGCCCGTCCGCCACCAGCCCGTCCGCCACCGCCTCGGCGAGCCCGGCCGACCAGCCGCCGCTGGCCGCCGGCACCCCGGCCGAGGTGGCGACCGGCCCGCGGGACCGGCCGCAGATCGCGCTGACCTTCCACGGCCAGGGCGACCCGGCGCTCGCCACCGCCCTGCTGACGGCCGCCGAGCAGCACGGCGCCCAGGTCACGGTGCTGGTGGTCGGCAGCTGGCTGGACCAGCAGCCGCAGCTGGCCCGGCGGATCCTGGACGGCGGGCACGAGCTGGGCAACCACACCCAGAACCACCTGGACATCAACGCCCTGCCGGCCGACCAGGCGTACGCCGAGATCGCCGGCTGCGCGGACCGGTTGCGGGCGCTGACCGGCTCGATCGGCCGCTGGTTCCGGCCCTCGGCCGCGCAGTACGCCTCCGCCGAGGTCAAGGCACAGGCCCTGCGGGTCGGCTACGAGCACTGCCTCTCCTACGACGTCGACCCGCGCGACTACGCCGACCCGGGCGCCGACGTGGTCCAGCGCCGGATACTGGCGGCGATCAGGCCCGGCTCGATCGTCGCGCTGCACATGGGCCACCAGGGCACCGTGGACGCGCTGCCGGCGGTGCTGGAGGCGCTCCAGCAGCGCGGCCTGAGCGCGGTGACCGCCAGCCGCCTGTTCGCCTGAGCCTGAGCCCGCGCCCGCGCCCGCGCCCGCTAGGCCAGCGGGTCGTCGCCCCCGAACGGGCGCAGCCGCAGCGTCCTGGCGTCCGCCGCCCGGATCTCGGCGGCCTGCGCCACCAGCCGCTCCAGGTTGTCCCGCCCGGCGTGGATGAACCGCCCGTGCAGCCCGTCGAACCTGCCGCGGGCCGCGTCCACCACCACAGCGACCATGTACGGGATGCTGTTCCACTCCTTCATCCCGGCGAACATCGGCATCCCGGCGGTCATGTCGGTGGCCACCGCGCCCGGGCTGATGTCCAGCACCACCACGTGGTGCTCGGCCAGCGAGTCGGCCAGGTTGTCGGAGAGCTGGAGCAGCGCGCCCTTGGAGGTGGCGTAGGCGGAGTAGTGGCCGTCGGGGCGGATCGCGAAGCCGGAGTTCAGGTTGACCACCCGCCCGCGCCGGCGCGCCACCATGCCCGGCAGCACGCTGCGCATCAGGTTGACCGGCCCGCGCAGGTTGACCTCCACCACCTGCCACCACTGGCCCAGGTCCGCCTCCCAGAACGGGCCCTCGCTCCGGTCGACCTGCCCGGCGTTGTTGACCAGCAGGTCGATCGGCCCCAGGTCGCGCTCGACGCTGCGCACCGCCTCGCGCACCGCGCCCGGGCGGGACACGTCGGCGGTCACCGCGATGCCCTTGGCGCCCTGCCGGACGCAGGCCTTGAGGGTGTCGGTCAAGGTCCCCAGGGTCCGTCCGACCAGGCCGACCGCCATGCCCTCGGCGGCCAGCCCGAGCGCGATCTCCCGGCCGATGCCGCGCCCGGCACCGGTGACCAGGGCCACCTGCCCCTCCAGTGAACCGCTGCGCATCGCCGCTCCCTTCGCCCCGCCTCCCGGCGCACAGCACAGCATTCCGGGTGCGCCCACCCGGGGTGGGGCGGCCACACAGGCGGACGCACCGGCCTCACCCGATCGGCGCAGCCCCCGGTCCTGACGAAGATCGGCAGGGCCCCTGGCCCACACCGGGCCGCCAGGTAGTACGGTCGAGCGGAATGGGCGGCGACCCCGCCCGGCTGGACACCAGGAAAGGCAAGTGAGTGAGCGACATCGCGCGCGTCGGAGTGGTCGGCTGCGGTCTGATGGGATCGGGCATCGCCGAGGTGTTCGCCCGAGCCGGACTGGACGTCCTGGTCTCGGAGGCGACCCCGGAGGCCCTGGAGATCGGTCGGGCCCGGCTGACCAACTCGCTGGACACCGCGGTCAAGCGCGGCAAGCTCAGCCAGGAGCAGCGTGACGAGGCGATGTCCCACCTCAGCTTCACCACCGACCTGACCGAGTTCGCCGACCGCGACCTGGTGGTCGAGGCGGTCGCCGAGCGCGAGGACATCAAGCTCCAGATCTTCCAGACCCTCGACCAGGTGGTGCAGCGCCGCGACGCGGTGCTCGCCTCCAACACCTCCTCGATCCCGATCGTCAAGCTGGCCGCGGCCACCACGCGCCCGGAGCAGGTGATCGGCCTGCACTTCTTCAACCCCGCCCCGGTGCAGCGCCTGGTCGAGGTGATCCCCACGCTGACCACCTCCGCCGAGACCACCAGCCGGATCGAGGCCTTCGCCGTCCAGGCCCTCGGCAAGGAGCCGATCCGGGCCCGCGACCGGGCCGGCTTCGTGGTCAACGCGCTGCTGGTGCCCTACCTGCTCTCCGCGGTGCGGATGTTCGAGTCCGGCGTGGCCACCGCCGCCGACATCGACAAGGGCATGGAGGCCGGCTGCGCCCACCCGATGGGTCCGCTGCGCCTGTGCGACCTGATCGGCCTGGACACCATCGTGTCGATCGCCGACTCGATGTACGAGGAGTTCAAGGAGCCGCTGTACGCGGCCCCGCCGCTGCTCTCCCGGATGGTCGACGCGGGCCTGCTCGGCCGCAAGTCCGGCCGCGGCTTCTACGACTACACGGCCACGGCCTGACCCCTCCCCAGGCAGCCTCCCGGGCCCCCGCGCGGCAGTCGTCCGCGCGGGGGCCCGGCCGTACCCGCCTGCCCCTCGACCTCCCGTTGGACCTCCCGTGCCGCTCATCGGTCCGGCAGTCATGGACCTGCCCGGTTCTGGGTAACACGGCCGACGACCGGACGTACACCGAGACCTCGACCCGAGGAGCAGCATGGGGACTTACGGGCAGGACTGGTCGAGCTACCAGTCGGCCGCACCGGACACCAGCGGGCTCAGCTTCGCCTTCGTCAAGGTGACCCAGGGGCTGACCTACACCAATCCGGTCTGGACCGACCAGCGTGATCACGCCAGAGCGGCGGGCCTGGTGGTCGGCTACTACCACTACCCGGAGATGGGCAACGCGATGGCGGCGGAGGCGGATCGTTTCCTCAGCCTGGCGCAGCCGCAGAACGGGGAGTTGGTCTGCCTGGACTGGGAGGGCTACGACGCGGAGAACGAGAGCGTCCCCAAGGCGGACCAGCTGAGCTACAAGGAGGCCTGGCTGCGCTACGTCAAGGGCAAGCTGCCGCACAACGCCGTCGGGCTCTACTGCAACGCCGACTACTGGAACAACGTCGACACCACCGGCTACTTCCAGGACTTCCTGTGGATCGCCACCGCCGGGCTGCCGGCCGGGCAGCCGGGGGTCAACGCCGACTGGCTGTTCCACCAGTACTCCGACGACGGCACCGACCAGGACTTCTGCCACCTCGGCTCGACCGCCGAACTCCGCTCCTGGGCCACCGCCTTCGCACCGCCCGCCGGGCCGGCCTGGCCGGGCGAGTACCTCAGGCTGCAGACCCCGATGCTGCACGACGGCAACGTCCGCACCTGGCAGCAGCAGATGCACGACCGCGGCTGGCCGTTGGGCGTGGACGGCTGGTACGGGCAGCAGTCGCAGACCGTCTGCCGGCAGTTCCAGCAGGAGAAGGGGCTGACCGTGGACGGGATCGTGGGCCCGGCGACCTGGGCCGCGTCCTGGAACGACCCGGTCACCTGAGTCGATATGACGATCCGTCAGCCATCGGCGAACGCGGGTCGTGGGGGCGGCCGGGCCGACGTACCGTGAGCCCCATGGACCTCGAGGAGATCTTCCCGCACCTGCACCTGCTCCGCTTCGGCGTGGGCCAGGCCTACCTCTGGCTCGACGCCGACTCGCTCACCCTGATCGACTCCGGGCCGGCCGGCTCGGCACCCGCGATCGCCGAGGCGATCCGGGCGCTGGGCCGCCGGCCCGCGGAGTTGCAGCGGATCGTCCTCACCCACGGGCACGACGACCACATCGGCGGCGCGGCCGAGGCGGCCGGCTGGGGCGGGGCCCAGGTGTTCGCCGGTGCCGCGGACGCCGCGCAGATCCGCGGCGAGGTGCCGATCCCGGACCTGGTCTTCGCCGCCGAGTGGGAGCGGGAGCTGTTCGACTCGCTGCCCTACCTGCCGCCGGCCGGCCCGGTCCCGGTGGACGTGGAGCTGCGCGAGGGCGACACCCTCGACTTCGGCGGCGGTGCCCGGGTGATCGCGGTGCCCGGCCACACCGAGGGCAGCATCGCGCTCCACCTGCCCGACGCCCAGGTGCTCTTCACCGGGGACACGATCAGCAACGTGCAGCAGCAGACCCGGCTCGGGGTGTTCAACCTGGACACCGACCAGGCCGTGGAGTCGCTGCACCGGCAGGCCGAACTGCCCGTCGAGACCGCCTGCTTCGGGCACGGCGAGCCGATCGCCACCGGGGCCGCCGAGCGGCTGCGCCGCGCCCTGCCGCAGGGCTGACGCGACGGAGCCCGGGAACGTAGCCAGTTCCCGGGCTCCAGTGTGCCGCCCACTTGCACACACCGGCACGTTGAAGAGTGCGGATCAGTCTGACATCGACGCGTTCTACCGTTGAACTACCGAGCCACGAGCGGCTCAGACAGGATTTGAACCCGCATTCGTCGATCGTCGTCCGCACCCGGTCGATCCGGCGTTCGGCGGCGAATGCTGAGACTGGAGCGAGAGTCTGAGATTGACAGGGACTGCCTCTGCCTGACTTGGGCCACCCCCGCGCGGCTGGTGCGGGGGGAGGGATTCGAACCCCCACCGGATCCCTGGGATCAGCTTCACATTCAGTGTCAGCTTGCGCCGGCTCCCCGGCGCACCCCCGCGCTCGAGCGGGGGCGTTCATGAGGCTACCGGAACAGGTAGCCGAACACCGCGTCACCCACCCGCTGGTCGGTGACCTCGGTGCCGTTCGCCTCCTCCCGGGCGAACTTGACGGCCTGCTGGAGCTTCTCGACCCGCTCCTGCAGCTCGTTCACCCGCCGGGCCGGCAGCGCACCGGAGAACTTCACGGTGGTCCAGTACCCCACCGGGACGTCCTCGTAGTACACCTCGACCTGGGCCGGGTGGTTCTCGGTGGCCTCGGCCTTGACGTGGTTGCGCGGCACCTTCTTGGTCCGGATGGTGCGCACCTGCTCGGTCTTCCAGGAGTCGGTCGACGGGTCCAGGTTCCAGGACTCGGCGGCGTCCAGCACCGGCAGCTTGCGCACGAAGGTGGCCAGGTCGGTGAGCTGCTTCTCCAGGAAGAGCAGGTAGGGCACCGGCACCTGGGCCAGCAGCACCTGACCGTCCAGCACCACGTCGGCGCAGGCCGAGCGGTTGGTCCAGTCCTTGGTCGCCGTCACGTCGAACAGCTTGGTGAGGGTGGCGGCGGTGGTCCGCAGCACGTCCTCGGCCTTGACCTGCACCCGGGTGGACTCGGGCGGCAGTTGCTCGCCCTCCTCGTCCTTGGGCTGGTAGGTCCGGGAGATCCCGGCCAGCAGGGCGGGCTTCTGCAGGTCCTGGTGAGCCTGGGTCAGCTCCTGGAAGGACTTGGACTTGACGCCCTTCTCCACGGCGATGATCTGATTCAGCTTCGGCACGTCAGGGACGCTAGCAGGGCGAACAGCCGTACGGCGAATGAGATTCGCGCACCGAGGAAACCGGGCCGGGAAACGCGGTGGGCCCCGGTGCGGACGTGCTCCGCACCGGGGCCCACCGTCGGCCGGGACTACGCCCCGCGCAGCACCGCACCGGTGCGCGCCAGCGCGTTGGCCACCGCGGACTCGCGGGCCGCGGAGGCCTCGTCCGCGGTCAGCGTGCGGTCGGTGGCCCGGAACCGCAGCGCGTAGGCCAGCGACTTCTTGCCCTCGCCGACCTGCTCGCCGGTGAAGACGTCGAACAGCCGGATCGCCTCCAGCAGTTCGCCGGCCCCCTCGCGCAGCGCGGCCTCCACCGCGGCGGCGGGCACCGCGGCGTCCACGATCAGCGCCACGTCCTGGGTGGCGACCGGGTAGGAGGAGACGGCCGGGCCCTCGGCCTGCGCCTCGCCGTCGGCGGTCAGCAGGTCCAGGTCGAGCTCGGCCACCACGGTGCGCTCCGGCAGGTGCAGCGCCTTGACCACCCGCGGGTGCAGCTCGCCGGCGTGGCCGACCACCCGGTCGGTGCCGGCCACCAGCAGCTCGGCGCAGCGGCCCGGGTGCCACGGGGCGTACTGCCCCTGGCGCACCGCCAGCTCGACGCCGGCCGCGCCGGCCACCGTGCGGGCCGCCTCGACGGCGTCCGCCCAGCTCGCCTGCGCGCCCTTGCCCCACCAGCCGGAGGGCAGCCGCTCGCCGGTCAGCGCGACGGCCACCCGGCGCGGCTGGTGCGGCAGCGCGGCGTCCAGCGCGGCGATCTCCTCGTCGCTGGGCCGGCGGTCGACCGCGGGCCGCGGGGCGACCGGCTGGTCGGCCGCGGGCAGGAAGACCAGGCCGGCCTCGAAGACCGCCAGGTCGGTGTTGCCGCGGCCGATGTTGCGCCGCACCGCACCGAGCAGGCCCGGCAGCAGCGTGGTGCGCAGCGCAGGCTCCTCGTCGTTCAGCGGGTTGACCAGCTTGACCGTGCGGCGGCGGACGTCGTCCGCGTCCAGGCCGAGCGCGTCGAAGGCCGCGTCGCCGAGGAACGGGTAGTTGTGCACCTCGACGTAGCCGGCCCCGGCCAGCGCCCGGCCGATCCGCCGGTGCATCCGCTGGTCGGCACTCAGGCCCTGGCCCGGCGGGACGGTGGGCATCCGGGTGGGGACGTTGTCGTAGCCCTCCAGCCGGATGACCTCCTCCGCCAGGTCGTTGGGGTCGGTCAGGTCGGGGCGCCAGGTCGGCGGGGTGACCTCCAGCAGGTCGGCGCCGACCACCGAGCAGCCGACCTCCTGCAGCCGGCGGGTGACGGTCTCCCGGCCGTACTCCAGGCCGGCCACCCGGTCGGGCAGGTCGGCGGCGATGGTGATGGTGCGCACCGGGTGCGGGGCGGCGATGTCGGTCACCCCGGCCTCGGCGGTGCCGCCGGCGATCAGCACCAGCAGGTCGACGGCGCGCTGCGCGGCGGCCCGGGCGGCCTCCGGGTCGACCCCGCGCTCGAAGCGCTTGGAGGCCTCGGAGGGCAGCTTGTGCCGCTTGGCGCTGCGGGCGATCGCCACCGGGTCGAAGTGCGCGGCCTCGATGATCACCTCGGTGGAGCCGGTCACGGCACCGGTCTCCGGGTCGAAGACCGGGTCGAGGATCTCGGTGGAGGCGCCGCCCATCACGCCGGCCAGGCCGATCGGGCCGCTGTCGTCGCAGATCAGCAGGTCCTCGGGGGACAGCTCGCGCTTCTGGCCGTCCAGCGTGGTGAGCACCTCGCCGGCCTCGGCGCGACGCACCGCGATGGCGCCCGCGACCCGGCTGCGGTCGTAGGCGTGCAGCGGCTGGCCGACCTCCAGCATCACGTAGTTGGTGATGTCGACGGTCAGCGAGATCGGGCGGACGTGCATCTTCTGCAGCCGGCGCTGCAGCCAGATCGGCGACTTGGCGGCCGGGTCGATGCCGACCACGGTGCGGGCCACGAAGCGGTCGCAGCCCGCCGGGTCGGCGACCTTGACCGGGTAGCCGAAGGAGTTGGCCGGCGGCACGTCGAGCAGCGCCGGGTCGGCCAGCGGCAGCCCGTAGGCGGCGGCCGCCTCGCGGGCCACGCCGCGCATCGACAGGCAGTAGCCGCGGTCGGGGGTGACCGCGATGTCCAGCACCTCGTCGACCAGCTCGAGCAGCTCGATGGCGTTGGTGCCGGGGGCGTACTCGGGCGGCAGCACGATGATGCCGTTGTGGTCCTCGCCCATGCCGAGCTCGCGGGCCGAGCAGATCATGCCGGCCGAGGTGCGGCCGTAGGTCTGCCGGGCGGCGATCGGGAACGGGCCGGGCAGCTCGGCGCCGGGCAGCACCACGACCACCTTGTCGCCGACCTCGAAGTTGCGGGCACCGCAGACGATCTCCTGCGGCTCGCCGGTGCCGTTGGCGTCGCCGACGTTGACCAGGCAGTAGCGGATCGGCTTCTTGAAGCCGGTCAGCTCCTCGATCGACAGCACCTCGCCGACCACCAGCGGGCCCTTGAGGTCGGCGCCGAGCTGCTCGACGGTCTCGACCTCCAGGCCGGCCCGGATCAGCTGCTCGGCCAGGTCCCGGCCGGTGACCCCGGCGGGCAGGTCGACGTACTCACGCAGCCAGGAAAGCGGGACGCGCATCAGATCTCCATCCCGAACGGGAGAGTGAAGCGCACGTCACCCTCGACCATGTCGCGCATGTCGGCGACGTTGTGACGGTTCATCAGGATCCGCTCCAGGCCCAGGCCGAAGGCGAACCCGCTGTACTGCTCGGGGTCCACCCCGGAGGCGACCAGCACCCGCGGGTTGACCACGCCGCAGCCGCCCAGCTCGATCCAGCCCTCGGAGGAGCAGGTGCGGCACGGCGCGTCCGGGTTGCCGACGCTGGCGCCCCGGCAGACGAAGCACTGCAGGTCCACCTCGGCGCTCGGCTCGGTGAACGGGAAGTACGAGGGGCGCCAGCGCAGTTCGAGCTCGTCGCCGATCAGGGTGGCGACCAGGTGCTCGATGGTGCCCTTGAGGTCACCGAAGGTGATGCCGCGGTCCACCGCGATGCCCTCGACCTGGCGGAACACCGGGGTGTGGGTGGCGTCCAGCTCGTCGGTGCGGTAGACCCGGCCGACCGAGACCGCGTAGAGCGGCGGCTGCTTGGCCAGCATGCTGCGGATCTGCACCGGCGAGGTCTGGGTGCGCAGCACCATGCCGGAGTCCGGCGAGCCATCGGCGGCCGCGACGAAGAAGGTGTCCTGCATCGAGCGGGCCGGGTGGTCCGGGCCCAGGTTGAGCGCGTCGAAGTTGAGCCACTCGGCCTCGACCTCGGGGCCGGCGGCGATCGAGTAGCCCATCGCGACGAAGGTGTCCTCGATCCGCTCGGCCAGCGTGGTCAGCGGGTGGCGGGCGCCGCGCGGGGCCCGGTCGTAGGGCAGCGTGACGTCCACCGCCTCCTCGACCAGCACGCGGGCGTCGCGCTCGGCCTCCAGCTCGGCCTGACGCTTCGCCAGCGCCTGGTTGACCGCACCGCGGGCCTGGCCGATCAGCTTGCCCGCCGAGGCCTTGGCCTGCGGCGGCAGTGCCCCGATCTCGCGGTTCGCCAGCGAGAGCGCGGAGCGGTCGCCGGTGTGCGCGACCTTGGCCTGCTTCAGCTCGTCCAGGCTGGTGGCGGCGGCGAAGGCGGCGATCGCCTCGTCGCGGGCGCGCTCGACCGCCTCGGGCTTCAACGCCTCGACCTCCACCGGGTCGTAGGACTTATTGGGTGCCGACATGTCGATGTTTTCCCGTGCTCCTGCTCGTCTGCGTGGCGTTACACCAGGTCGAGTGTAGTCGCAGAGCGCATACCCGCCGGTGATCGTCCCCGGGCGTGAGATGCCTCGGGGACCGCGTGGACAACCCGGATCGGCCCGCCGGGCCCGTGGATCGATCGCCCCCCGAAAGGCCAGGCGATCAGACCATGAAGTCGGGCACCCCGGCGGGCAGGATAAATCGGAACCGGGCGCCGCCGCCGGGGGCCCGGTCGATCCGGATGGTGCCGCCGTGCGCCTCGACGATGCCCTTGACGATGTACAGGCCCAGGCCGGTGCCGCCGCGCTTGCTGCCGCGCCAGAAACGGGTGAAGACGCGCGGCATGGCCTCCTCGGGGATCCCACTGCCCTGGTCGCTCACCGTGACCGCCGTTCCTTCCACCACGCGGGGCGGCGCGCCCGGGTGCTCCGGGCCGGCGGCCTCGACGATCTCCTTGGCCGGCGCCACCTCGATGGTGACAGTTCCCTCGCCGTGCCGCACCGCGTTTTCCAGCAGGTTGGCCAGCACCTGGTCGACCTTGTCCGGGTCGGCCCACTGCTGCGGCAGCCCCTCGGCGAGCCGGATGTCGAACCGCTCGGCCGGGATGCCGGCGGCCACCTTGCCCGCCACGTGCCGGCGCACCGCGGCGGCCAGGTCGACCACCTGCTTGCGCACCTCCAGGCGGCCCGCGTCGATCCGGGAGATGTCCAGCAGCTCGGCGATCAGCCGGGTGACCCGGTCGGCGTCCGCGTTCACCGTCTCCAGCATCACCCGCTTCTGGCCGTCGGTGAACCGCTCCCACTTGTTCAGCAGGGTCGCGGTGAAGCCCTTGACGCTGGTCAGCGGGGAGCGCAGCTCGTGCGCGACGGTGGCGATCAGCTCCGCGTGGGCCCGCTCGGTGCGGCGCCGGGCGTCGGTGCCGCGCAGCGCCACCACCAGCTGGCGCAGCGGCCCGCGCGGGTGCTCCCGGACGTAGGCGGCGGAGACCAGCAGCTCCCGGTTGCGGCCGGGCAGCAGCAGGTTGCGCTCGGGCTGCCGGGTGCGGATCGCCAGCCCGCCGTACGGGTCGGTCAGCGGCCACCAGCGACGGCCGTCCAGGTCCTCCAGCGGCAGCGCCTCGGCCAGCGGGCGGCCCAGCACGGCGGCCGCGCCGACCCCGGTGAGCCGGGCCGCGGCCCGGTTGAAGGTCACCACCAGGCCGTCCCGGTCGGCGATCACCAGGCCGTCGGGCAGCTGGTCGGGGTCCAGCGCCGGCCCGGCCGCTCCGGCCGGCACGGCGCAGGGCCGGTCCTCGCTGCCGAGCATGGGTGTCCTCCCGATCCGACGGCCCCGCCGGCCGCCCGCGCGGCCGAGCGTGCTGCTCCCGTGTCTGTTGCCGTGCGAGTTGCCGTGCTCCCCCGAGCCCAGACCCTAGCGCTCCGTGCCCGACTCGCGACAGCCTGCGGGCGAACGCTGCTCGCGCGCGGAGGCGTAGAGGCAGACGGCGGCGGCCGTGGCGAGGTTGAGGCTCTCGGCGTGCCCGTGGATCGGCACCCGGACCACCTCGTCGGCCAGCGCCCGGGTCTCCTCCGGCAGGCCCCAGGCCTCGTTGCCGAAGAGCCAGGCGGTCGGCCCGGCCAGGGTGCCCTCGTCCAGCTCCTGGTCCAGGTCCCGCCGGCCGGCCCCGTCCGCGGCCAGCACCCGCACCCCGGCCGCCCGGAGCTCGGCCACCGCCTGCTCGACCGGCACCCCGACCGCCACCGGCAGGTGGAAGAGGCTGCCCACCGAGGCGCGCACCGCCTTGGGGTTGTAGAGGTCCACCGAGGCGTCGGTGAGCACCACGGCGTCCGCACCGGCCGCGTCCGCAGTGCGCAGCACGGTGCCGGCGTTGCCGGGGTCGCGCACGTTGGCGAGCACCGCGACCAGCTTCGGGCGCGCCTTCAGCACCTCGGCGAACGGGGTGTCCAGGAAGCGGCAGAGCGCCACGATGCCCTGCGGGGTGACCGTGTCGCAGATGTCGGCGATCACCTCGTCGGTGGCGGTGAGCACCGGCACCCCGGCCGCCCGGGCGGCGGCCACCAGCTCGGCGTGCCGCTCGGCCGCCTCCGGGGTGAGGTAGACCTCCACCACCGCGTGCTCGCCGTCCGGCAGCAGCCCGAAGTTCACGGCCTCGCGGACCGCCTGCGGGCCCTCGGCCAGGAAGCGGCGGTCCTTGCCGCGCTGGGCCCGGCGGGCCAGCTTGCGCGCGGCGATCACCCGCGGCGAGCGGAGCGAGCTGAGCTGGGGGGTGTCGGTTGTGGCCATGCTCTCGGGCGGTCTCTCTCGGCAGGGTGCGGCGGCGCGCTGGATGCGCCGAGTCTGGGTGCGCTGACGGCGCTGGGTGCGCTGAGTGCAAAGACCCGCAGGCTCACGAGGAGCCTGCGGGTCCGGGGTGCTGCGTGGATCAGGCGGCGTCGGCAGCGGCCTTCGGCGCGTTGACGTCGGCCGGCAGCGCCTTCTGGGCGGCCTCGACCAGCGCGGCGAACGCGTTGGGGTCGTTGACGGCGAGCTCGGCCAGCATCTTGCGGTCGATCTCGATGCTGGCGGCCTTCAGACCCTGCACGAAGCGGTTGTAGGTCATGCCGTTGGCACGGGCGGCCGCGTTGATGCGCTGGATCCAGAGCTGACGGAAGTCGCCCTTGCGCTTCTTGCGGTCGTTGTAGTTGTAAACGAGCGAGTGGGTGACCTGCTCCTTGGCCTTGCGGTACAGGCGCGACCGCTGGCCACGGTAACCGCTGGCGCGCTCCAGGATGACCCGGCGCTTCTTGTGGGCGTTCACTGCCCGCTTGACGCGTGCCACTTCATTACTCCTTGGGTTGGACCACGGACTACTTCACGCGGTCCGTCATTCGAATAGGTCGGGAAGGATCAGCCGGACTCCGCGGCGGGGCCGCGGCGGGCGATCACTTGCCGAGAAGCTTCTTGATCTTCTTGGCGTCAGCGGGGGCCATCTCGGCGTTGCCGGACAGACGGCGGGTCAGCGTGGAGGGCTTGTGCTCCAGGAGGTGGCGCTTGCCGGCGCGCTCGCGCAGCACCTTGCCCGAGCCCGTGATCTTGAAGCGCTTGGAGGCGCCACTGTGCGTCTTCTGCTTCGGCATGTCGCCGTATCTCCTCGTCGGTCCGCCTCGGCCCGCGTGCAGAGCGCACGCGGGCCCAGGCGCTTGGTGTTCTCGATACCGGGGCGGGAGCCCTGGTACCGCGTGGCCGGATCGTGCGGACCGACCGGAGCCCTACCGGGCTCAGGCGTCCTGCGCGACCTCGGCCGGCTGCTCGGCGTCGGCGGCGGTGTCGCCGGCCTCGGCCTCGTTCTGGGCGGCGTCGTCGGCGCTCTCGGCCTCGAGAGCGGCGTCCTCGGCCTCAAGAGCGGCGTCCTCGGCCTCAAGGGCCGCGTTCTCGGCCTCGAGGGCCGCGTCGTCGGCCTCGGCGGCGTCAGCCTGGCCGCCGGTGCGGCCCAGGCGCTCGGCCTTGCGGGCGTCCTGCGCCGCACGGGCCTCGGCCATCGCCTCGGTCTTCTTCTTGTGCGGGCCGAGAACCATGATCATGTTACGGCCGTCCTGCTTGGCCGAGGACTCCACGAAGCCCAGGTCCTGGACGTCGGTGGCGAGCCGCTGCAGCAGTCGGAAGCCCAGCTCGGGGCGGGACTGCTCGCGACCACGGAACATGATCGTGATCTTGACCTTGTCGCCCTGCTTGAGGAACCGAACGACGTGACCCTTCTTGGTGTCATAGTCGTGCGGGTCGATCTTCGGCCGGAGCTTCATCTCCTTGATGACCGTGTGCGCCTGGTTCTTGCGCGCCTCACGGGCCTTCATGGCCGACTCGTACTTGAACTTGCCGTAGTCCATGAGCTTGCACACCGGCGGCCGGGCGGTCGCCGCGACCTCGACCAGGTCGAGGTCGTACTCCTGCGCGAGCTCCAGCGCCTTGGCAAGCGGCACGATGCCGACCTGCTCGCCGCTGGGACCGACGAGTCGCACCTCGGGGACGCGAATCCGGTCGTTGATGCGGGGCTCGGTGCTGATGGGGCCTCCTCGGTTGCACCTTCTTCATACGGCCGTCAGGGAGGCGGTCGCACGTAGTGGACTTCGACCACTGGGCGGGGCTTCATTCGTGCTGCGCTGCCGTCGGCACGGGCCGTCGGACCCTGCTGAGCACCGCGGCACGAAAAAAGCCCCGCTCGGTTGCAAGCGGGGCTCCACACAGACCGGGGCTGCGCCCTGGGGCGCTGCGAGCGACCGGCGGCCCTGCGGCTGCGATCGCTGACCGGGACCCGTCGACCCGGAGGTCGATCAGGTGGGAGACTGTGGAGCCTCCTCTTGCTGGCCGGGCACGGTGAAGCGCCTGGCCGGTCATTGGAAAACTCTACACTACCGGCGCAGCGCACGTCGCGCCGGACGCCGCCAGGTACTCTGCCAGGGCCAGCGACACCCCCGAGGAATAGAGCCCCCGCGTGAGCACCGAGCCCTCCCAGTCCGTGCCGGCCGAGCCGCAGGACTCCGGCCTGCACGAGCCGGCCCCCGACTTCGACGACCTGACCCGTGACATCGCCGAGGTGCCCGCGGTCGAGGTCATCACCACCGTCGCGGTGCACCTGATGAGCGCGGCGGCCGTGAAGTGCGGGCTGGCCGAGGGCGGGGAGAAGGACAAGGACCTGGACGAGGCCCGCAAGCTGATCACCGCGCTGGCCGGCCTGGTGACCGCGGGCGCCCCGGAGATCAGCAACTTCCACGCCGCCCCGCTGCGCGACGGGCTGCGCTCGCTCCAGCTCGCCTTCCGCGAGGCCTCGCTGGTGCCGGACGCCCCGGGCGCCGGGCCGGGCGAGAAGTTCACCGGGCCCGTCTACTCCTGACGGCCGGACGGTACCGAGGGCGGGCCCGGGATCTCCCGGGCCCGCCCTGCGTCGTGTCGGGCTCCTGCGGTCGGCCGCGCAGGTAGAAGGTCATGCGGTCGGCCGCTGGTAGGGGGGTCCCGCGGTCAGCCGCGCCGGTAGAAGCACTCGCCGGCCGGCGCCCCCGGCGGCAGCAGCGCCAGGTCCAGGCCGCTGGCCAGCCGGACCCGCAGGGTCGGGTCGCCCGCCAGCGCGCCGGCCAGCCGCTGGGCCAGCTCGGCCACCTGGGCACCGTCGGCCAGCCCCAGGGCGAGCACCGCGTCGGTGCCGTCGCCCGGGCGCAGCTCGGCCCGCAGCACCTGCGGCTCGACGGCCAGCAGGGTGCGCAGCGCGGCCAGCACGTCCGGGTCCCGGGTCGGCGGCAGCCAGACCCGGTTCTCCGCCACCGCGCGCATCCGGGCGCCGGTCAGCTGGTAGGTGACCGGGCCGGCGGGGTCGATCAGCAGCGTGTCGGCCCGCTCGCCGTAGGCCGTCATGACCGCCTGCGGGGCGCTCACCGGCGCCGGCCGGGCGTCCGCCTGCCAGGCGGCGAGCGAGGCCAGCGAGGTGAAGGCGGGCAGCGCCCGGCGGCCGTCGGCGGCCTCGATCACCGGGACCGCCATGTCGCTGGTCTTCTCGTGCTTCAGACCGTTGGCGTCGGTGGTCACCTCGCCCAGCAGGGCCACGATCGGCACCATCAGCCGGGCCGGGCGCAGCGCGGCGAGCAGCGCGGGTTCGGCGGCGGCCGGGTCGCGGGCCCAGTCGGCCAGGGCGGCGGCGAGCGCCGGGTCGGCGGTGCCGTCGTCGTCGGCGAATCCGGGGTCGGGGATGTTCTTGCGGTCCACCCGGCGAGCCTAGCCGCTGGCTGCGGGCCCGCCGCGCAGAGTGGGGGCATGACCGAGGTACTGCTGGCGGTCGGCACCGCGAAGGGCCTGTTCCTGGGACGCAGCCGGGACCGGGTGGGCTGGGACTTCACCGGCCCGCACTTCCCGATGAACGGCGTCTACGCGATCGGCATCGACACCCGCGAGGGGCGCACCCGGCTGCTGGTCGGCGCCGACAGCAGCCACTGGGGACCGTCGGTGTGGCACTCCGACGACCTGGGCGAGAGCTGGTTCGAACCGACCCGCCCGGCCGTGGCCTTCCCCGAACACACCAAGGTCGCACTGACCCGGCTCTGGCAGCTCCAGCCGGCCGGGCCGGAGGCGCCCGAGGTGGTCTACGCGGGTACCGAACCGGCGGCGCTGTTCCGCTCCGCCGACGGCGGGGAGAGCTTCGCGCTGGTGGAGACGCTCTGGGAGCACCCGCAGCGGCCGGAGTGGGGCGAGGGCTTCGGCGGCCAGGGGCTGCACACCGTGCTGACCGACCCGCAGGACCCGAAGGCGCTCACCGTGGCCGTCTCCACCGGCGGCGTCTACCGCAGCGCGGACGGCGGGGCGACCTGGGCGCCGTCCAACCACGGCATCACCACCGGCTTCCTGCCGGGCGAGCCGCCGGAGTTCGGACAGTGCGTGCACAAGGTCGCCCGGGACCCGGTGCGGCCCGGGCGCCGCTACCTGCAGAACCACGGCGGGGTGTTCCGCAGCGACGACGCCGGGGCCAGCTGGCACCCGATCGAGACCGGCCTGCCGGCCACCTTCGGCTTCGCGGTGGCCGCCCACCCGCACCGCGAGGGCGTGGCCTACCTGGCCCCGCTGACCGCCGACCACCGGCGGCTGCCACCCGAGCACCGGTGCCGGATCTACCGCACCGTGGACGGCGGCGAGAGCTGGCACCCGCTCAGCGCCGGACTGCCGCAGGAGGACCACTACGGCGTGGTGCTGCGGGACGCGCTGCGCTGCGACGACGCCGACCCGGCCGGGGTCTACTTCGGCAACCGCAACGGCGAGGTGTACGCCAGCGCGGACGAGGGCGACAGCTGGCGGCTGGTCAAGTCCCACCTGCCGGACGTGCTCTGCGTCCGGGCGGCGGTGCTGCCCGGGCGCTGAACCGCCGAGCCACGCCACGGCTTTGCCCGCTACCCGCCCCTACCCAGGGGTAGCCACGCTGTGGCAGGCTGCCGCAATGACGAGCTCCCCCGCCGCCGACCGGGCCCGCTACGACCGGGCCACCGCCGAGTTGGACGCGCCGCTGGCGATCGTCGACCTGGACGCCTTCGACGCCAACGCCGCCGATCTGGTGCGCCGGGCGGCCGGCAGGCCGATCCGGGTGGCCAGCAAGTCGGTGCGCTGCCGGGCCCTGCTGGAGCGGGTGCTGGCCCGGGACGGCTTCGCCGGGCTGATGAGCTTCACCCTGACCGAGTCGATCTGGCTGGCCCGGGCCGGCTTCCCGGACGTGCTGCTGGCCTACCCCTCGGCCGACCGGGCCGGCTTCGCCGAGCTGACCGGCGACCCCAAGCTGGCCGCCGCGATCACCGTGCTGGTGGACGACCCCGCGCAGCTGACCCTGATCGACGCGGCCCGCGCCGGCAGCGAGCAGGTCCGGGTCTGCCTCGAGCTGGACACCGCGCTGCACCTGCTGGGCGGGCGGGTCCGGGTCGGGGCGCGGCGCTCGCCGCTGCGCACGCCGGAGCAGCTGGCGGAGTTCGCCACGCTGGTGCAGCGGCGGCCCGGGTTCCGGGTGGTGGGGCTGATGGCGTACGAGGGCCACGTGGCCGGGGTGGGCGACCGGGTGGCGGGGCGGCCGGTGCGCTCGGCGCTGATACGGGTGATGCAGGAGCGGGCGCGGGCCGAGCTGGCCGAGCGGCGCGCCGCGGTGGTGCGGGCGGTGCGGCGGGTGGCGGACCTGGAGTTCGTCAACGGCGGCGGCACGGGGAGCCTGGAGAGCACGGCGGCCGAGGCGGCGGTGACCGAGGTGGCGGCGGGCTCCGGGCTCTACCAGCCGCGGCTGTTCGACAACTACCGCGCCTTCCGCGGGCGCCCCGCGGCGCTCTTCGCGCAGCCGGTGGTGCGCCGGCCCGGGGTGGGCGTGGTGACCGTGCTGGGCGGCGGGTACCCGGCCTCCGGACCGGCCGGCGCGGACCGCTCGCCGGTGCCGCACCTGCCGGCCGGGCTGCGCTACGACCCGCAGGAGGGGGCCGGCGAGGTGCAGACCCCGCTGCTCGGGTC
This sequence comes from Kitasatospora sp. LaBMicrA B282, assembly GCF_050325825.1. NCBI lineage: Bacteria > Bacillati > Actinomycetota > Actinomycetes > Kitasatosporales > Streptomycetaceae > Kitasatospora > Kitasatospora sp. LaBMicrA B282. Next base: position 49,860 of record NZ_JBNQTI010000025.1, on the reverse strand, counting down.
GGCCGCCGACGACCTGCTGATCGGCGACAAGGTGTGGTTCCGGCACGCCAAGGCCGGGGAGCTGTGCGAGCGCTTCGAGCGGCTGCACCTGGTGGCGGGGGACGCGGTGGTGGCGAGCGTGCCGACCTACCGGGGCGAGGGGCAGAGCTTCCTCTGAGTGCGGAACCGTGGGTGCCCCGCGGCCGGTGGTCCGGCGGCGGGGCACCCACGGTGTGCTGGCGAGGCGCGACGTCTTCCGACGTCTTCCGGTTCGCGGCGAAGCGCTGACCCGGCCTCAGGTCGCGGTGCCGCCGGACCCGTTGCCGCCGGCCGCACCGCCGCCGGCGCCCGGGCCGCTGTAGTTGGTGATCCCGCTGATGATGGAGTCCATCTGGGAGACCGCGGGAGCCTTGTCGGCGATGTCGAAGCCGAGCCGGATCGAGATCAGGCTCTGGCCGTCGGAGGACGGGAAGACCACCGACTCGACCGTGCCGTTGTTGCCCTGGGCCGCGGTGACCTGCCAGCGCACCAGGTAGCCGGAGCGGCCGTCCACCGTGACCGCCTGGGACTCCAGCTCCTTGTGGTCCTTGAAACCGGGGTAGGAGGCCTTGGCCGCGTCGGCGATGTCCTGCTTGGCCGCGGCCTGCGGGTCGGTGCCCTGGATCTGGCCGCTGTTCACCCCGCCCAGGGTGCACTGGGTGGCCTGGCCGCTGCCGCCGTCCGCGCCGCCACCGCCGTTCCCGGCGCCCGGGCACTGGTAGGGGCCGATGTTCAGGAAGGCCGTGCCGTCCTGAGCGGTGCCGCCGGTCCAGCCGGCCGGGACGGGCAGCTGGATGCCGCTGTTCAGGTCGGCGGCGATGTTCGACTGGCCGCCACCGTTCCCGCCGCCGTTCCCGCCGTTTCCGCCGTTTCCGCCGCCCGGGAGACCCGGGATGACCGGGAAGCCCCCGCCGGAGCCGCCGAGGCCGCCGAGCCCACCGCTGCCGTTGCCGCCACCGCTGCCGCCACCGCGGTGGCCGGGGACCCGGCCGTTGCCGTTGCCGTTCTGCGCCGGGTTCGGCTGCGGCACGGCCTGGGCGGTGGCGCGCCCGTCGTGGTGGTCGGTGGCCAGGTAGGTGATGCCGGAGCCGAGGCCGGCGCCGACCAGCAGCGCCACCGCGGCGGTGACCAGCAGCGGCTTGCCGGCCCGCTGGAGCAGCGAGGGCTTGCGGGGCGGCAGCGGTGCGCCGTACGGGTCGACGCTCGGGCCCGGTCCGTACGGCCCCTCGGGTCCGTCCGGCATCGCGGGGTAGCGGACGGTGCCGTTCTCCAGCACCTCGCCCTCGATCACCCGGATGCCGTCCGACAGCACGGTGGTCTCCTCGACCTCCGAGATGCCGGGGCCGTCGGCGGCAGCGGCAGCGGAGCCGCCGGGCAGCACCGCGGTGTCCTCGACGTCCCCGAAGCCCGCGGCGGCCGGTGCATCCTGGTCGGCCGGTGCATCCTGGTCGGTCGGGCCGGCCGGGGCGCCGGAGCCACCGGGGCGGGTGGCGGCGGTCCAGCCGATGCCGTCCCACCATCGCTCGGGCCTGGGGTCACTGGTGGTGTCCTGGGGGTCCGGGTACCACCCGGCCGGGATCTTCGCTTCGCTCACACCAGAAAATGTATGGGCAGGCGGATAAACGCGATATCAACTGACCGGCACAATCGGGTCGATTCGCATGAGATTACGGTGAGAGCGCCCGTTCGGCGGGCCTTGGACGGCCGCCGAAAGTGGAACGACAACGGTCACCACTGCAGCCTTTGGATCTTCGTCCGATATGCGGTTCACTTCCGGTGCAGGGCAGCAGTCCGCAGATCCCACCCGGCGTTCAGGAGACAGCGCGATGGCCGGCCACGACGACCACCAGCACAGCCACGACGATCACGACGGGCACGACCACGACCACGGCGGGCCCGGTGACCAAGGCCACGGCGCCCATGGCGACCACGGCCACGGCCACGGCGACCACGGCCACGGCGGGCACGGACACGGCGGGCACGGACACGGCGGCCACGGCCACTCGCACGGCGTGGCGGCCGACGCCGACCGCCGCTGGCTGACCAGCGCGCTGATGCTGATCGTGGTTTTCATGGCCGCCGAGGTGGTGGTCGGATTCGCCGCGAGTTCGCTGGCGCTGATCTCGGACGCGGCGCACATGCTCACCGACGCCGCCTCGATCGTGCTCGCCCTGATCGCGATGCGGCTGGCCGCCAAACCGGCCCGCGGCGGATTCACCTACGGCCTCAAGCGCGCCGAGATCCTCTCCGCCCAGGCGAACGGGGTCACCCTGCTGGTGCTCTCGGCCTGGCTCGGTTACGAGGCGATCAGCCGACTGGTCTCGCCGCCGCAGGTCGAGGGCGGCCTGGTGCTGGTGACCGCGCTGGTCGGGATCGTGGTCAACCTGGCCGCCACCTGGTGCATGTCCAAGGCCAACCGCAGCTCGCTGAACGTCGAGGGCGCCTTCCAGCACGTGCTGACCGACCTCTACGCCTTCATCGCCACCGCGGTCGCCGGCGCGATCATGCTGACCACCAGCTTCGCCCGGGCCGACGCGATCGCCTCGCTGATCGTGGTGGTGCTGATGCTGCGGGCCGGCATCGGGCTGGTCCGGGACTCCGGGCGGATCTTCCTGGAGGCCGCCCCGGCCGGCGTCGACCCGGACGCGCTGGCCGACCGCCTGGTCACCACCCCGCTGGTCGAGGAGATCCACGACCTGCACGTCTGGGAGATCACCTCCGGCCAGCCGGCCCTCTCCGCGCACATCCTGGTCTCCCCCGGCGGCGACTGCCACGCGGTCCGCCGCGACCTGCAGCGCCGGCTGCGCGAGGACTACCGGATCACCCACGCGACGCTCCAGGTGGACCACGTCGGCGAGGACGAGGACCAGGACCTGCTGCAGATCACCGACGCCGCCGAGGCGCTGGCCGCCGAACACTGCGCCGACTCGCACGGTCCGGTGCACCGCGCCGGTCCGCACGCCCACTGAGGGCGGGCGGCAGCAGGCGGCGGGCGGCAGCAGGCGGCGGGCAGCGGTCGGCGGGCGGAATCAGCGGCCGCCGGGCGGTGTTCGAGCGATCATGACGACCACTGTGCTGCGGTACGCCGCCTTCACCACCGACCCGGACGGCGGCAACAAGGCCGGGGTGGTGCCCGACGCCACCGGTCTGACGGACGAGCAGATGCTGGCCATCGCCGCCGAGCTCGGCTACTCCGAGACCGCCTTCCTGACCGCCGAACCCGCCGCCGGTCCCAGCGCCACCGACCCCACCGCCGCCGGGGCGGACCGCGCCTTCCGGGTGCGCTACTTCGCGCCCACCCTGGAGGTGCCGTTCTGCGGCCACGCCACGGTGGCCGCCGCGGTGGCGGTGGCCGAGGCGAGCGGCCCGGGCGAGCTGCGCTTCGAGACCCGGGCGGGCAGCGTGCCGGTGACCGTCACCGCCGGGCCGGACGGCGTGCTGCGGGCCACCCTGACCAGCGTCGAGCCGCGGGTCTGGACCCCGGAGGACGGCGACGTCGACCGGGCGCTGGCCCTGCTCGGCTGGTCCGCCGACGACCTCGACCCGGCCCTGCCGCCGCGCTACGCCTACGCCGGCGCCCGCCACCTGGTGCTCGCCGCCCGCACCCGCGAGCGCCTGGCCGCACTGGCCTACGACTTCGACGCGCTGGCCGCCTTCATGACCGAGCGCGAGCTGATCACCCTCCAGTTGGTCTGGCGCGCCTCGGCCGCCGTCTTCCACGTCCGCGACCCGTTCCCGGTCGGCGGGGTGGTGGAGGACCCGGCCACCGGCGCCGCGGCCGCCGCCTTCGGCGCCTACCTGCGCGACCTCGGCGAGACCGGCGCGGCGCCCGGTGCGGGCGCCGAGCTGACCCTGCACCAGGGCGAGGACCTGGGCAGCCCGGGCCTGCTCCGGGTCACCCTGCGGGCCGGCGACCCGCGGGTGCGGGTCACCGGCGCGGCGGTGCGGCTGCCGGACTGAGTTGTCACCGCGGTGCGGGATGATCGGGGCGTGACCCTGATGCTGCTCGACACCGCCAGCCTCTACTTCCGGGCGTACTTCGGCGTGCCGGAGTCCGTGAAGGCCCCGGACGGCACCCCGGTGAACGCCGTCCGCGGCCTGCTGGACTTCATCACCCGCCTGGTCCAGGACCACCACCCCGACCAGCTGGTCGCCTGCATGGACGCCGACTGGCGCCCGCAGTGGCGGGTCGACCTGATCCCCAGTTACAAGACCCACCGCCTGGCCCCCGAGCAGCCCGCCGGCGAGGAGGGTGCCGAGGAGATCCCGGACACCCTCTCCCCCCAGGTCCCGGTCATCGAGCAGGTGCTGGACGCCCTCGGCATCGCCCGGATCGGCGTCCCCGGCTACGAGGCTGACGACGTGATCGGCACCCTGGCCACCCGGGCGAGCGTCCCGGTGCGGATCGTCACCGGCGACCGCGACCTGTTCCAACTGGTCGACGACGCCCGCGGCGTGCAGGTGCTCTACCCGGTCAAGGGCGTCGGCGCCGCCCAGCTCATCGACGAGGCCGCCCTGCGCGAGAAGTACGGCGTCACCGGCCCCGAGTACGCCGACATGGCCGCCCTGCGCGGCGACCCCAGCGACGGCCTGCCCGGCGTCAAGGGCATCGGCGAGAAGACCGCCGCCCAGCTCATCCGCGAGTACGGCGACCTCGCCGGCATCCGCGCCGCCGCTGCCGACCCCCTCTCCAAGCTCACCCCGGCCCGCCGCAGGAACATCCTCGAAGGCGCCCCCTACCTCGACGTCGCCCCCACCGTCGTCCGCGTCGCCACCGACGTCGCGCTCCCCGACTTCGACCCCGCCCTCCCCACCGAACCCCTCGACCCCATGACCCTCGAAGCCCTCGCCACCCACTGGGGCCTCGGCACCTCCCTCACCCGCCTCCTCGACACCCTCGCGAGCAGCCGCTGAGAGCTGCTCAGGAGGCCGTCGCGGGAACGAGGTGGTCGAGTCCCCGGGCACTGCCCGTCGCGGCCTCGATCGAGCGCGGCAGCATGACGCTCTCGTAGGCGCGGACGGCGTCGTCGAGGCCGGACTCGGTGACGAGGGCGTGGGCGAGGTCGGCGCCGTCGAGCATGGCGAGATTGGCGCCCAGCCCGACCGGGGGCATCAGGTGCGCGGCATCGCCGAGCAGCGTGACGCCGGGAACGTGCTCCCAGGTGTGCGGGGCGGGCAGTACGAACAGCGCCCGGTTGGTGAACCCGTGGTCACCGGTCCGCAGGATGTCGCGCAGGCTCTCGTCCCAGCCGTCGAACATCCCCAGCAGGTGCGTCCGCACGGCCCGTTGGTCGCCGAGGTCGACGCCGGCGGCCAGGTGCCAGTCCTGCGGCACGCGGAGCGCGACGTAGGCGCGGATGTGGCCGTTGCTGTTGCGCTGGGCGACCAAGGACCTGCCGACGCCCTTCGCCAGCATCGATCCGTTGCCGACCAGCCGTGCGAGGTCGGGGTGGCAGCTGTCGCAGTGGTCGAATCCGGTCTCCACGAAAGTGACGCCGGTGTAGCCGGGCACGGCGTTCGACAGGGCCGGACGGACGCGTGACCAGGCGCCGTCGGCGCCGATCACCAGGTCGAAGTCCTCGGCGGTGCCGTCGCCGAAGAGCAGCCGGCAGGTGCCGTCCGCCCGTGGGGTGACCCCGCTGACCGCGCGGTCCCAGACCACCGAGCCCGCGGTGAGCGAGTCCAGCAGCAGCGCCCGCAGGTGGCCTCGGTCGATCTCGGGCCGGGCACCGTCGGCGGACGGCCCCTGCTGCGCCACCAGGGTGGCGTCGGCGAAGTCGAGCACGCGCCACTCGTCGCCCTCGGGCCGGGCGAGGGCGTGGAAGCGGTCGAGGAGCCCTGCCGCGGCCAGCGCGGCCTGGCCGGTGTCGACGTGCAGGTCGAGGGTGCCGCCCTGCGGGCGGGCGTCGGCGGATGCCTCGCGTTCGAAGACGGTGACGGAGCGGCCGTGTTGCTGCAGGACCCGGGCGCAGGTGAGACCGCCGAGGCCGGCGCCGACGATCGCGATGCGGGGAGCACGGGCAGCGTGCAGGGGACGGTCAGAGTGCATGGGGGTGTCCCTCGGGAGGTGGGCGAGTCGCCGGGAGGCCCGGCATCACCAAGAAAGCACACTCGCTAAATAAGCGCAATGACTAAACTTTCGTACCGGATGCGCTTCGCGGTACGGTGGGCGCGTGACCGAACCGACCGGGCGCCGCGAGCGCAAGAAGGCCCAGACCCGCCAGTCCCTGGCCGACGCCGCACTCGAGCTCTTCCTCGAACGCGGCTACGACCAGGTCGGCGTCAAGGACGTCGCCGACGCCGCCGACGTCTCGGTGACCACCCTGTTCAAGCACTTCTCCGGCAAGGAAGCCCTGGTCTTCGACCAGGACGACGACCTGGAAGCAGCCCTCGTCGCCGCCGTCCGCGAGCGCGCCCCGGGCCGGTCCATCCCGCAGGCGCTGCGCGAGCACCTCCTGCTGACCCAGACCCGGCTCGCCGTCCACGCCACCGACCCGCGGTTCGCCGACTTCACGCGCCTGGTGCAGGAGACCCCCGCCCTGCGCGACTACGCCCATCGCATGTGGACGCGCCACGAGGCGGCCCTGACGCGCGCCATCGCCGAGGCCGTCGGCGCACCCGAGGACGACGTCAGCTGCGCCGCCCTGGCCCGCTTCGCCCTCGAGGCCCGCACCCTCGTCCTGCACCACGCCGAACCACGCCGCGCCGCCGAGGAAGCCTTCGCCCTGCTCGAACACGGCTGGGCAGCCTCCCACCCGGGCAGCTGACCCGCGCTGCTCGCGGACCCGCTGCCCGTGGCAGGGCTTCTCAGCCGGCGGTTCCGGGGTCGATGACGGGCTTCCCCCCGAACCACCGCTCCAGCGCCGCCACCAAGGTCTCCGGCTCCCCCGCGCCGGGCGCGGCCGCCCAGCAGACGTAGCCGTCGGGGCGGACCAGCAGGGCCGGGATGGCCGGGTCCGGGGTGGTGGCGCGGTCCACGCGGTCGGTCCAGGGGGCGGCGGGTCCGGCCAGGGTGCCGGTCGGGTCGACCAGGAGGCCGCGGCCGGTGCGCAGCAGTTCGCGCAGGCGGCGGGGGCCGGCCGGGGTGGTGAGCGGGAGGTCGGGGGCGGCCCGGCCGAGCAGGGGGTGGTCGGGGGCGTCGGGCATCGGGTAGCTCAGGTCGAGGCCGGTCATCAGGCCGGCCAGGTAGCGCATGGTGTCCGGCAGCTGCATCAGGGTGGCGAACAGCTGCCGCAGCGCCGCCAGGTCCGGGTCGTCGCTGCCCTGCCAGTCCCACAGCACGCCCTGCGCCTGGACGGTGCGCAGCAGTTGGGCCGCCACCGGGTGGCGTTCGGCGTGGTAGGTGTCGAGCAGGCCCGCCGGGGCCCGGCCGCGCAGGGTGGCGGCGAGTTTCCAGCCGAGGTTGGCGGCGTCCTGGAGGCCGGTGTTCATGCCCTGGGCGCCGATCGGCAGGTGGATGTGGGCGGCGTCGCCGGCCAGCAGGACCCGACCGTGGCGGTACTGCTCGACCAGGCGGGCGGCGTTGGTGATGCGGTAGGCGTAGCCCAGTTCGAGCAGTTCGACCTCGGGGCCGTAGACCGCGGCCAGGCCGGCGCGGACCTCCTCCTCGGTGACCGGGACGTCCCGGGGCAGCGCGTGCTTCGGCCCGCCGAGCGCGAGGCGGCGCAGGTCGCCGTCGAGCGCGAACTGGGCGGCCCAGGTGCCGTCCGCGGTGCGGGTGTGGGTGCGCGGCGGGTGCGGGTCGGCGAGCCGGACGTCGGCGGCGATCGCGGTGACGGTGCCCGGGCGGCCGGGGAAGGCGAGGCCGAGCAGCGAGCGGACGGTGCTGTGCGCGCCGTCGGCGGCGACCAGGTAGGCGGAGCGGAACGCCTGCTCGCCGTCGGCGTGGCGGACGGTGCTGGTCACCGCGTCGGCGTCGGGCGACAGGGCGACCAGTTCGTGGCCGTGCAGCACGGGGACGCCCTGGGCGGTCAGTCGGTCCGTCAGGAAGGCCTCCAGGGCGGCCTGGGGCAGGCTCCGGCTGGGCAGGTGCGGTGGCAGGCGGTCCGGGTCGAGGGGCAGGCCGGCGAAGTGGCCGCGGCTGACGGGGTAGTCGCCGGTGGCCAGCAGCGGCTCCAGCAGGCCCCGTTGGTCGAGGAACTCCAGGGTGCGCGACTGCACCGCGGCGGCCCGGGAGAGCCGGCTCGGCTCGGGCAGCCGGTCGATGACGGTGACGTCGGCGCCGCCCAGCTGCAGTTCGGCGGCCAGCAGCAGCCCGGTGGGGCCGGCGCCCACCACGAGGACCTCGGTTTCCATGGTCGAACTCCCTTGCGTCCGGTTCGTCGTTGCTCGCTCCAGCCTCGGACCGTTCGCACCCGGAATCCATCAACTCCCGTACTTGCGGTGGTTTCCGGCGGTGCCTAGCCTCTGGAAGGTGGATTCCGACCGGTACGACGCGCTGGATCGGCAGATCGCCCACGCCCTGCAGATCGACGGCCGGGCCCCGTTCAGCACGATCGCGCAGGTGCTCGGGGTCTCGGACCGGACCGTGGCCCGGCGGTGCGGGCGGCTGTTCGCCGCCGGGGCGCTGCGGGTGTCCGGGGCCACCGATCCGGTGCTGCTCGGCGAGGTGCCCTGGTTCCTGCGGGTGCGCTGCGCCCCGGACGCCGCGCCGCGGGTGGCCGAGGCGCTGGCCAGGCGCCCCGACACCCGGTGGATCAGCCTCACCTCCGGCGGCACCGAGATCGTCTGCTCGGTGCACGCCCGCAGCGAGCAGGAGACCGAGGCGCTGCTGCTGACCAAGCTGCCGCGCACGCCCCGGGTGGAGGGCATCACCGCGCACTGCGTGCTGCACACCTTCTTCGGCCGGCGGACCGCCCTGATCGACAAGCACGGTCCGTTGACGGATGATCAGGTCGAGCGGTTACGGCCGGCCGGGCCCCATGCCGGATCGGGCCCGGTCCAGCTGGACGCGGCGGACCGGCGGCTGCTGGCCGAGCTGGCCGCCGACGGCCGGGCCGGGTTCGACCGGCTGGCCGCCGTCACCGGCTGGTCGCCCAGCACGGTGCGGCGCCGGCTGGCCGAGCTGCGCGGCCTGGGCGCGCTCTACTTCGAGGTCGAGTTCGACTGGCGGCTGCTCGGCTTCGGCACCCGCACCATGCTCTGGCTCTCCGTGGAGCCGGCCCGGCTGGACGCGGCCGGCCGGGCCCTGGCCGCCCACCCCGAGACCGCTTTCGCCGCCGCGACCACCGGCCCGACCAGCCTGTACGCGAGCGTCCTCTGCGCCGACCAGGCCGCCCTGTACCGGTACCTGACCGAGCGGGTGGCCGCGCTGCCCGGCGCCGGCCGGGTGGAGACCGCGCCGGTGATCCGCACCGTGAAGCGGGGCAGCGGCGGTCTCTGGCCACAACTGTGATGACCCGTCGAAGATCTGACGGACCGTCGAACTCGGACCGCTACTCGGCCGCCGCCCAGAGTTCGGTGACGCTGTTGATGATGAAGGACGGGATCGGCTGCGTCGCGGGCCGGGTCAGCCGCAGCTTCGGGAACCGGGCGAAGAGCGCGCTCAGGGCGATCTCGGCCTCCATCCGGGCCAGCCCGGCGCCCAGGCAGAAGTGCGGGCCGTGGCCGAAGGAGAGGTGGCGCGGGGTCGGGCGGGCGGCGTCGAAGGTGTCGGCGTCGGCGAACTGTCCGCCGTCCCGACCGGCCGCGGCGTAGGAGGCGAGCAGTGCCTCGCCGCGGCGGATCAGCACCTCGCCGACCGCGATGTCCTCGGTCGCGAAGCGCAGCGGGAACTGGCCGACCGGCGAGTCGTAGCGCAGCGTCTCCTCGACCACGGCCGACCAGGACAACTCCCCCGCCTGCACCCGGGCCAGCTGGTCGGGGTCGGCGAGCAGCGCCCGGACCGCGTTGGTGATCAGGTTGATGGTGGTCTCGTGGCCGGCCACCAGCACGGTGAGCATGGTGACCACGACCTCCTCGTCCGTCAGCTGCTCCCCCTCCTCGCGGGCGGCGATCAGCGCACTGGTGAGGTCGTCGCCGGGCTCGGCGCGCTTGGCCTCGGCCACCGCGCCGAGCAGCGCGAACATCTGCAGCTGGGCGGCCAGCGTCTCGCCGGGAGCGGCGGAGCTGTTGAGCAGGGTGTCGGAGAGGTCGCGCAGGGTGTCGCGGTCCATCGCCGGCAGGCCGAGCAGTTCGGCGATCACCTGGAGCGGCAGCGGGAAGGCGAACGCGGTGCGCAGCTCGAACTCGCCGTCCTGGGCGGCCAGGTCGTCCAGCAGCTGCGCGGTCAGCTGCTCGATCCGCGGGCGCAGCGCGGCGATCCGTCGGGGCGTCATGGCCTGGCTGGAGAGCGCGCGCAGCCGCCGGTGGTCGGCGCCGTCCCGGGTGAGCATGCCGGGCACGTTGACGAAGTTGATCAGCGCCCAGTCGGCGGGCAGCTTCCCCTCGGCGTAGGTGGGCCACTGCCGCGGGTCCTTGGTCACCCGGGGATCGGCGAGCAGCTGCTGCAGGGTCTCGTGGTGGGTGATCGCCCAGGCCGGCACGCCGCCGGGCAGCTCGACCAGGGCCACCGGTCCGAGGGCCCGCAGTCGGGCGTTCTCCCGGTGCTGGTCGCGTCCGAACGGGTCGAGCGGTAACGGGCTGAGGGTGTCGGAGGTCTCCATGCGACGACCCTACGATCCGCGACCGTCGGACGAGAAGGGCGCCTGTCGGATCCGACTGACGGACCACCATCAGATGGAGAAGTTATGTAGCCATCTTCACCACCAGAGGGTCGGTGTTGTGCAGACATCTTCTTGCCGAAATCTGGTCGGTTGGAGTTCTCCCAAACGTACCCACCGGTAGCTACCGTTCCGGACCGTCATGCACCGCCGTCCCCGCCCCAGGAGCCGTACCCCCATGACCCTGCGCCGCACCGCCGCCGCGCTCTCCGCCGCCGCAGCCTCCCTCACGCTGTTCGCCGGCACCACCGCGACCGCCTCGGCCGCCACCCCCGCCGCCGCCCCCGCCGGCAGCACCCTCTCCGTCTTCGCCTGGAACGTCGACCTCGGCACCTCCGTCGTCGACTGGAGCCAGAACGAGCAGGCCGGCACCCGCACCCCGGTGGTCGAGTCGATCATCCGTCAGCACAGCGCCGACGTGGTGATCCTGGACGAGCTGTTCAACGACTCCTCGATCAGCGACATCAACAGCAAGCTGGCCGACCTGTACCCGTACCGCACCCCGGTGGTCGGCGGCACCTGCTCCGGTGGCGGCTGGAACGGCACCAGCGGCAACTGCTCCAGCTCGCCGTTCGTGATCAACGGCGGGACGATGATCCTCTCGAAGTACCCGATCACCGCCCAGTACCAGCACGTCTTCTCGAACTCCACCTACGGCACCTGGGACTACCACTCCGACAAGGGCGCCGCGCTGGTCCAGGTCGACAAGGGCGGCGTGAAGACCTGGGTGGCCGGCACCCACCTGCAGGCCGACGAGTCCGACACCTCCACCGACACCACCCAGGCCACCCGGCTCGCCCAGCTCGGCGAGATCCAGTCCTGGGTCAACGGCATCGTCGGCTCCTCCGCCCCGGTGCTCTTCGGCGGCGACCTGAACGTCGAGTACTACCACGGCCAGTCGCGCGGCGACTACGCCAACGCCCAGGCGGCGGTCGGCGGCGTGCTGGGCACCCCGGCGCTGGACCCGAACCAGACCATGACCACCATGGACTGCCCCGTCTCCTCCTGGTGCCAGTACATGGCCGGGATCGAGACCTTCCCGGTGGACTACCAGGACGACCTGGACTACCTGGGCTACCTCAACGCCCCGGGCCGCCCGGCCCCGCTGGCGCTGCCCACCGTGGGCCTGGACTTCGACCCGCAGGCCGGCTGGACCACCGGTCAGCTGGACACCAACGCGCCGAGCGACCACTACCCGGTCGAGGCCACCTTCCAGCTGGGCTGAGCCGCGACGACCGGAAGGGCCCGGGGAGCGCGTGCTCCCCGGGCCCTTCCGGCGTTCCCCCGGCGACCCGTCAGCCCACCGACGAGTAGGCGATGATGCCGCGCCGCAGCCCGTCCACCGCCTTGCGCGCGGTGCTGCGCAGCTGGACGTTCTCACCGGCCGCGTCCTGGATCTGCCCCAGCACGTCGATCAGCTGCTTGGTCCAGCGGACGAAGTCGCCGGCCGGCATGTCGGCGTCGCGCAGCACCGAGTCGAGGTTGTGCCCCAGCGCCCAGCGGTAGGCCGCCCAGGCGAAGCCGAGGTCGGGCTCGCGCTGGCCGACGCCCTCGGCGGTGTTGATCCGGTGCTGCTCCTCCAGCGCGTCCAGGTGGCCCCAGATCCGGATCATCCGGCCCAGCGCGTCCTTGGCGCCGCCCTCCGGCAGCCGCGGCGCGAGCGCGTCGTCGGCCTGGCGGGCCTCGTAGACCAGCGCCGAGGCGCAGGCGGCGAGTTCGGCGGCGGCCAGGCCGTCCCAGACGCCCTCCCGGATGCACTCCGAGGCCAGCAGGTCGAGCTCGCCGTAGAGCCGGCCCAGCCGCTTGCCGTCGTCCGTGACGGTGTCGCCGACCAGGTAGCCGAGGTCGGTGAGCAGGCCGCAGACCCGGTCGAAGGTGCGCGCGATGGTGTGGGTGCGCGAGCGCATCTTCCGCTCCAGCACCTCGGTGTCGCGGTGCAGGCGGTGGTAGCGCTCGGCCCAGCGGGCGTGGTTCTCCCGGTCGTCGCAGCCGTGGCACGGGTGCTGGCGCAGCGTGCTGCGCAGCCGCGCGATCTCCGGGTCGTCGGCCGCGGCGGCCCGGCCGCGGCGGAACCGCTCGGGCTCCAGGTGGCCGGCCTTGGTGCGCAGCGTGGAGGCCAGGTCGCGGCGGGACTGCGGGCTGCGCGGGTTGAACGACTTGGGGATCTTCAGCCGCTCGATCGCCACCACCGGGTACGGGAAGTCGATCATCGCCAGCCGCTTCACCTGCCGCTCGGCGGTGAGCACCACCGGGCGCGGCCCGTCCTGGTAGTCGGGGTGCCGCGGGCCGCCGCGGGTGGAGCGGCTCACCGGCGGCAGGCCGGGGTCGAGCACCAGGGCGAGGCCGGCGAACTTGCCGGTCGGCACGTGGATCACGTCGCCCGGGCGGAGCGCCTCGATCGCCTCGACCGCGGCCGCCCGGCGCTGCGTGGTGCCCTCCCGGGCCAGCTCGTTCTCCCGCTCCTTCAGCTGCCGGCGCAGAGCCATGTACTCCTGGAAGTCGCCGAGGTGACAGGTCATCGCCTCGCGGTAGCCGTCCAGCCCCTCCTCGTTGCGCTGCACCTGGCGGGAGATGCCGACCACCGAACGGTCCGCCTGGAACTGGGCGAAGGAGGTCTCCAGCAGCTCGCGCGAGCGGTGCCGGCCGAACTGGCCGACCAGGTTGACCGCCATGTTGTACGACGGCTTGAAGGAGGAGCGCAGCGGGTAGGTGCGGGTGCCGGCCAGGCCGGCCAGCGCCTCCGGGTCCAGGCCGCGCTGCCAGAGCACCACCGCGTGGCCCTCGACGTCGATGCCGCGCCGCCCGGCCCGGCCGGTGAGCTGGGTGTACTCGCCGGGGGTGATATCGGCGTGCATCTCGCCGTTCCACTTGACCAGCTTCTCCAGCACCACCGAGCGGGCCGGCATGTTGATGCCCAGCGCCAGCGTCTCGGTGGCGAAGACCACCTTGATCAGGCCGCGCAGGAAGAGCTCCTCGACGACCTCCTTGAACCTGGGCAGCATGCCGGCGTGGTGCGCGGCCACCCCGCGCTCCAGCGCGTCCAGCCACTCGAAGTAGCCGAGCACGTGCAGGTCCTCGTCGGGGATCGCGGCGCAGCGGTCCTCCACGATCGAGCGCACCTGCATCCGCTCGGTCTCGCCGTTCAGCCGCAGCCCGGAGTGCAGCACCTGCTGGACGGCGGCCTCGCAGCCGGCCCGGCTGAAGATGAAGGTGATCGCCGGCAGCAGGCCCTCGGCGTCCAGCCGCTCGATCACGTCGGCGCGGCCCGGGGTCCAGACCCGGCCCGGGCGGCCATTGGCCATCGAGCGGCCGCGCCCCCGCCCGGCGAAGCGGGGGTTGCGGTCGGCCTCGGAGCGGGCCAGGCGGACCAGCTCGGGGTTGACCGCCTTGGCCGGGTTCTTCTGGCTGCCCTTGGGGCGGCCGTCCACGTCCGGGTCGGAGAACAGGTCGTACATCCGGTTGCCGGCCATCACGTGCTGCCAGAGCGGGACCGGGCGGTGCTCGGCGACGATCACCTTGGTGCCGCCGCGCACGGTGTCCAGCCAGTCGCCGAACTCCTCGGCGTTGGAGACGGTGGCCGAGAGCGAGACCAGGGTGACGGACTCCGGCAGGTGGATGATCACCTCTTCCCAGACCGCGCCGCGGAACCGGTCGGCCAGGTAGTGCACCTCGTCCATCACCACGTAGCCGAGGCCGTCCAGGGTCTGCGAGCCCGCGTAGAGCATGTTGCGCAGCACCTCGGTGGTCATCACCACCACGGGGGCGTCGCCGTTGACCGAGTTGTCACCGGTGAGCAGGCCGACCTTGGCCGCGCCGTAGCGCTTGACCAGGTCCGCGTACTTCTGGTTGGAGAGCGCCTTGATGGGCGTGGTGTAGAAGCACTTGCGCCCGGCCGCCAGCGCCAGGTGGACCGCGAACTCGCCGACGATGGTCTTGCCGGAGCCGGTCGGGGCCGCCACCAGCACGCCGGAGCCGGCCTCCAGGGCCTGGCAGGCCTCCACCTGGAAGGCGTCGAGCGGGAAGTCGTACAGCTCCTGGAAGCCGTACAGGGCGGTGGCCTGCTCCTCGGCCCGGCGGCGGGCGGCCGCGTAGGCCTCGGCGGGGCTCATCGCATCGTCGTCGGACAGGGCGCTGCTCATCGGCGTCACCTCTTCTTCCCGGGAAAGTGGGGGCGCAGACGGTGACGCCTGCGGCTGCGGGCCGGCTCCCCGGCGCTGGGCCGAACGGGGCTCGCAGCTGGTGTGGTCGGTGTGGTGTTCCAGCATCTCAGCCTGAGATTACCCGGCCCGGCTGACATTGATCGCACCGTTTTCCCGATCATCGCCGATCACACTCAGTCCCGATCGTTCAACGGTCGGGGGCCTTCGCTCAGCTGCGATCATCCGGCAACCGGGCACCGGGCCCGTCCCTAGAGTCGGCGCGACGGACACCGAAGACAGACAGCGAACACCGTGCACGTCGAAGCCCGTGCACACGGACACCGAGGGGTGCAGACATGGCGAACGTGGAAGCCTCGCTCAAGGAAGCGATCGGCATCGAGGGCGCGATCGGCGTCGCGCTGGTCGACTACGGCAGCGGAATGGCACTGGGCGCGATCGGCGACAGCCCGGAACTGGACCTGAACGTGGCGGCGGCCGGCAACACCGACGTGGTGCGCGCCAAGATGCGCACGATGGAGATGCTCAACCTGCACGACAACGAGATCGAGGACATCCTGATCACGCTCAGCAACCAGTACCACCTGATCCGGCCGCTCACCAAGCCGGGCGGTCGCGGGCTCTTCCTCTACCTGGCCCTGTCCCGCAACCGCTCCAACCTGGCGATGGCCCGCCACCAGCTCAAGCTGATCGAGGCGGGCCTGGAGGTCACCGGCAGCTGACCGTCCCGCCGGCCCCGGAGCCCCGACCCCGGCTACCGGGCCGACACCCCGCTACCGGGTCAGCGAGGCGAGCAGGTCGCCCAGCCCGGCGGCGAGCTTCTCGTACTCCTCCGGCCGGTTGTAGACCTGGGCCGAGATCCGCAGCACCCCGCCGCCGGCCCACGGCCGCACCGCGACCCGGGTGCCCAGCCGCTCGCGCACCGCGGCCATCACCGTGCGCACCCCCTCCTCGTCCTCGGCCAGCCCGACGGGCAGCCGCACCGCCCGCATCGACAGCCGCTCGCTCGCCGGCAGCGGCGCCAGCCCGGTCCGCTCGGTGAGCAGGTGCGCGCCGTAGGCGGCCAGCGCGGTGTTGTGCGCGCGCATCCGGTCGGGGCCGAGCTGCTCCAGCACCCGCACCGCGGCCGGCAGGGCCGCCCACCCGGTGTAGTCCACGGTGCCGCGCCACTCCACGTGGTACGGGAAACCGCGCGGGTGCTCCCAGGAGTAGGTGAGCGGGCGGACCCGCTCGCGCCAGGCCGGGGCGACCGCGAGCACCGCCGCGGGGCGCGGGGCGAAGGCCCACTTGTGCAGGTTGCCGAACCAGAAGTCGGCGGGGGACTCGGCCAGCTCGCCCGCCAGCATGCCGGGCGCGTGGGCGGCGTCCACCAGGGTGACCACCCCGCGCTCGGCCAGCGCCCGGACCAGCTCCGGGGTGGCGACCTCGCGGGCGGTGGGCGAGGTGATCCGGTCCAGCACCGCCACCCTGGTGCGCCCGGTGACGGCCTCCAGCACGTACGGCGCCGCGTCCGGCGCGGTCAGCGGCAGCGCGACGACCCGCACGGTGGCGCCGCACTCGGCGGCCCGGCGCTCGGCGGCCCGGTTGACCACGCCGTAGCCGTGGTCGGTGACCAGGATCTCGTCGCCGGCCCGCAGCGGGACGCTGTCCAGCGCGATCGCGACCGCCTCGGTCACGTTGTCGACCAGGGCGAAGCCCTCCGGCTCGGCGCCCAGCAGCGGGGCCCACTGGGCGCGCGCGGCGGCCACCCGTGCGGGCAGGTTGTGGAAGAAGCCGTCCGGGTCGGCCTCCTGCTCGGCCCGGATCACGTCCTGGGCGGCGCTGACCGGCAGCGGCACCGCGCCGAAGGAACCGTGGTTGAGGTGGGCCACCGCCGGGTCGAGCGCGAAGAGCTCGGCGGCACCAGGGATCGGTGCGGGCGGGACGGGCGCGGGCGGGGTCGGGGCGACGGCTGAGAAGAGGTCATCTGTCACGGGAGCAAGCCTGGTCCCTGGTCCGCGCCCGGGGCAAGGGCCTTCAGGGTGAGCAGCCCGCCGCGCGGCACGCTGACCGCGAACTCCGGCCCGGTGACGGTCTGCTCGGCGTCGGTGAGCACCGCGCCGGCACAGTCGTGCACCTGCAGGCGCAGCCGGCCCGGCGGGCGCTCGAAGCGCAGCCGGACCACCGGGTCGGGGTCGGCGTTGGCCACCAGCAGCAGTTGCCACGGCCCGGCGACCGGGATCGGCAGCGGCGCGTACCGGCCGAAGGCCAGCTGCCCCGCGCCGCGCGCCTCCAGCAGCGGGTAGCCCAACTCGGGCCGGTGCGGCCGGAAGCCGCCGCGCTGCAGCAGGTCCAGGTGCTCGCGCTGCACCGCGAGCCAGAACCGCAGCACGGCCAGCTGCTCGGGGTGCTGGCGGCCGAGGTCGACCGAGACCTGCGCGGTGGCGAAGAGCACCGACTGGAAGAGCACCGCGATGTCCACCGGGTCCTCGTCCGGGTGCCAGGTGAGCGGGTCGGCGTGCACCGCCAGCGGGCCGGCGGTCAGCCGCAGGTCGGCGGTCCGGGCGCGGTTCTCCGCCGGGCTGTGCGGGCAGTCGGTGGCGCGCACCATGGTGGCGTGGCGCCACAGGCCGGGGCCGGTGTAGGGCTGGCGGTGCTCGATCAGCAGCTCGGGGCGCGGGCCGCGCAGCCGCCGGTCCAGCTCGGCGAGCAGCTCGCGCACGCCCGCGGCGACCGCCGCGCGGTCGGTGGCGTGGCGGGCGAAGGTGTCGATGAAGTCGATCTTCAGGCCGTCGACCCGGTACTCCTCGACCAGCCGGGCCAGCCGCCGGGCCAGGTGGGCGCGCACCCCGACGTCCCCCGGGTCGACCACCGAGGTCTCCAACTCCTCGTCGTGGTGCAGGCGCTGGGCGGCGAAGAGCTTGCCGGCCGCACTCCGGTCGCCGGCGAAGGGCAGCGCGACCCAGAGCAGGTAGGCCAGGCCCAGCGCGCGCACCCGGGCCACGTGCCCGGCGAAGTCCGGGAACGGTCCCTCGGCCGGCTGCCAGTCGCCGGTGGTGGCGTAGGAGCGGGTGGTCTCCGGGGTCTGCCAGCCGTCGTCGACGATCACCGCGCCGAAGCCGAGCGGGGCGGCCAGCGCGGCCAGCCGCTCCACCTCGGCGGCGGTGATCTCCAGGTGGCGCACGTACCAGGTGCAGAAGACCGGCGCGAAGGCCGCGGCGGGCACCGCGGGCAGCTCGCCGGCGCCCCACCATTCGACCATCTCGCCCAGCGTGTCGGCGAAGTGACGTCTCGTCAGATCGAGCCGCAGCCGCAGCGGCGCGCCGGCCACCGCATGTTCGGCCCACCAGCTGAACTCGCCGGTCTCCTCCACCACGCCCTCGCCGATGGTGACCGGGCGCAGCTGCTCGCCGAGCGCGAAGGTGCAGAGCGCCGCGTCGCCGGTGCCGATCAGCGAGCCGATCGGCGCGCCGGCCGCCAGGTCCGCCACCCGCGGGGCCCGCCAGCCGGGCGGCAGCCAGCGGTGGTCGGTCTCCGGGCGCCAGAGCGCGGTGGCGCCGGTGCAGGGCAGCCGCCAGGCCACCCGGATCCGGGCCTCGTCGGTGCCCAGCGGCTCGGCCTCGACCAGCAGCAGCCGCTCGGCGCCGGTCACCCGCACCGCCAGGTCGGTGGCCCCGATAGCGGTCACGGTCAGGCTCAACCCCGGGACACCGGTGGCCACTTCCCGCACGCACTCGGTCTCGGCGGAGCGCGGTGCGCTGCCGTCCCAGTTGACAGGGGACACGGGTTCTCGCTTTCTGCGGTCTGCGGTGCTGCTCTGCGGTACTGCTCTGTCGTGCCGGTGAAGCCCGGCCGGGCGCGGCCCTCAAGGGTTCCCCGCCGCGCCCGGCCGGGGGTCTCAGGTGCCCGCCGGCACGGCCGGTGGGGCGGCGTCGGCGGTCTCCGGGAAGTGGCAGGCCACCTCCCGCCGTCCGGGCCCGGCGAGCTGCAGCAGCGGCGCCTCGGTCCGGCAGACCGGCTGCGCCTTCGGGCAGCGGGGGTGGAAGGTGCAGCCGCTGGGCGGGTTGGCCGGGCTCGGCGGGTCGCCGAGCAGCACGATCCGCTGCCGCGCCCGCTCGGCCGCCGGGTCCGGCAGCGGCACCGCGGAGAGCAGCGCCTTGGTGTACGGGTGCGCGGGGTTGCCGTACACCTCGGCCTTGTCGCCGATCTCGACGATCCGCCCCAGGTACATCACCGCGACCCGGTGGCTGATGTGCTTGACCACCGCCAGGTCGTGCGCGATGAACAGGTAGGCCACGCCGAGTTCGCGCTGCAGCCGCTCCAGCAGGCCGACGATCTGCGCCTGGATCGAGACGTCGAGCGCGGAGACCGGCTCGTCGGCCACCACCAGCGCGGGCCGGGTGGCCAGTGCCCGGGCGATGCCGATCCGCTGCGCCTGGCCGCCGGAGAACTGGTACGGGTAGCGCTCCAGGTGTTCCGGGGCCAGCCCGACCAGCTGCACCAGCTCGCGCACCTCGCGCCGGATGTCGGCGGCGGGTACGCCCTGGGCGCGCAGCGGGGCGGCGATGATCTGCTGCACCGTCTGGCGCGGGTTCAGCGAGGCGAACGGGTCCTGGAAGATGATCTGCAGCTTGCTGCGCAACGGGCGCAGGGCCCGTTGCCCGAGCCGGGTGATGTCCTGGCCCTGGAAGTCGACCCGGCCGCCGGTCGGGTCGAGCAGTCGCACCAGCATCCGCCCGGTGGTGGACTTGCCGCAGCCGGACTCGCCGACCAGGCCCAGGGTCTCCCCCGCCCGCACCTCGAAGCTGACCTTGTCCACCGCCTTGACCCCGGGCCGCCGGTGCAGCCCGTCCCGGGCACCGGGGAAGGTCATCTCCAGGTCCCGCACGCTGAGCAGCGAAGCGGTCATGCCGTCACCTCCGCGTGGACGCAGGCGCTGCGGTGCCCGTCGGGGGCAACCTGGCGCAGCGGGGGGCGGGCGTCGGTGCAGGCCGCCTGCGGGTCGGCCGCGTACACCGGGCAGCGCGGGTGGAAGGCGCAGCCGGGCGGCGGCGCGAGCAGCGAGGGCGGCGCGCCGGGGATGGCGTGCAGCGCCTCGCCGTCACCGGCGTCCAGCCGCGGCAGCGAGTCGAGCAGGCCGCGGGTGTAGGGGTGGCGGGGGTCGGTGAAGACCGCGTCGCAGCCGGCCTGTTCGACGGCCGCGCCGCCGTACATCACCAGCACCTCGTCGGCCACCCGGGCGATCACCCCCAGGTCGTGGGTGATCATGATCAGGCCCAGGCCGCGCTCCTCCTTGAGCTTCATCAGCAGGTCGAGCACCTGGGCCTGGACGGTGACGTCCAGTGCGGTGGTCGGCTCGTCGGCGATGATCAGCTCGGGTTCGCAGGAGAGCGCGAGCGCGATCATGGCGCGCTGGCGCATGCCGCCGGAGAACTGGTGCGGGTACTCCCCGGCCCGGCGGGCCGGTTCGGGGATGCCCACGTCGCCCAGCACCTCGACCGCGCGGGCCCAGGCGACCTTGCGACTGGAGCCGAAGTGCTCGCGGTGCGCCTCGGCGATCTGGTCGCCGATGGTGAAGTACGGGTGCAGCGCGGTGAGCGCGTCCTGGAAGATCATCGCCATCCGGCGCCCGCGCAGCCTGCGCACCGTCTCGGCGGGGGCGCCGATCAGCTCGGCGCCGTCGAAGAGCACCGATCCGGTGACCTCGGCCCCGCGGTGCAGCCCCATCACGGCCAGCGAGGTGACCGACTTGCCGGAGCCGGACTCGCCGACGATGCCCAGGGTGCGACCGCGCTCGACCTCGAAGTCGACCCCCTTGACGGCCCGCACCACCCCCTCGGCGGTGCTGAACTCGACTGCGAGGTCCTTGACCTGAAGCAGCGTCATGACAGCCTCGCTCTCGGGTCGATCCAGGCGTAGAGCAGGTCCACGACCAGGTTGGAGGTGACGATGAAGAAGGAGGCCAGCAGGGTGATGCCCATCACCACCGGCTGGTCGGCCTTGTTGAGCGAGTCGGCGAAGAGCTTGCCGACCCCGGGCAGGCTGAACAGCGACTCGGTGATCATCGCGCCGGCCAGCAGCGAGCCCAGGTCCATGCCGAGCATGGTGGCCACCGCGGTCAGCGCCGGGCGCAGCCCGTGCTTGGCGACCACCTTGCGCTCGCGCAGCCCCTTGGCCCGGGCGGTGCGCACGAACGGCTCCGCCAGCGTCTCGATCACCGAACTGCGGGTCATCCGGGCGTACATGGCCGCGGTGGCCAGGGCCAGGGTGATCCACGGCAGGATCAGGTTCTGCACCCAGCCCACCGGGTCCGAGCCGAAGGCCACGTAGCTCGGGAAGGGCAGCAGGCGCAGTTCCACCACCACGAAGTAGAGCAGGATCATCGCGGTGAAGTAGACCGGCACCGCGGCCGCGCCGATGGTGCCGACCATCAGCACCCGGTCCACCCAGGTGTTGCGGCGCAGCGCCGAGACGACGCCGGTGCCGAGCCCGAGCAGCATCCAGACCACGGCCGCGCCGACGGCCAGCGAGACGCTGGTGGGCAGCCGGTCCATGATCATGTCCCAGACCGGGCGACCGCTCTGGAAGGAGTAGCCGAAGCACGGGAACCCGCAGTGCACCGCGTACTGGCCGCTGCCCATGGTGCGCCCGGCGAAGATCGCCACCACGTAGCGCCCGAACTGCACGATCAGCGGCGCGTTCAGGCCCATCTGCTGGCGCACCTCGGCGACCCGGTCGGCGGGGCAGTCCTTGCCGCAGAACATCACCGCCGGGTCGGTGGGCAGCAGGTAGAAGATGACGAAGGTGACGGCGCAGATCACCAGCAGGGTGCCGGCGATGCCGAACAGTCGACGGACCACGTAGGCGATCATCCGCGCCCGCCCTTGGGATCGAGGGCGTCGCGCAGCGCGTCGCCGAGCAGGGTGAAGGCCAGCACCACCAGGAAGAGGCAGGCGCAGGGCAGCACGAAGAACATGGGATCGACCTTGTAGTAGAGCGCGGAGGCGGAGATCATCTGCCCCCAGGAGGCGGTCGGCGGGCGGACCCCGACGCCCAGGTAGGTCAGACCGGCCTCGGCGCCGATCAGGTTGGGGATGGCCAGCGTCAGGTAGACGATGATCGTCCCGGTCAGGTTGGGCAGGATCTCGGTGAACAGGATCCGGGCGCTGCCGGTGCCACTCGCCCGGGCCGCCTCGACGTACTCGCGGTGCCGCAGCGAGATGGTCTGGCCGCGGATCACCCGGGCGATGTAGGGCCAGGTGAACAGGGTCATCACCAGGATCAGCAGCAGCACCCGGTTGGCGTCCTTCACCACCGAGAGCAGCGCGATCATGAAGATCAGGCTGGGGAAGGACATCATGACGTCCATGAAGCGGCTGATCACCGCGTCCACCCTGCCGCCGAAGTAGCCGGCCACGCTGCCCAGCAGCACCCCGATCAGGGTGATCAGCACGGCGGCGCTGAACGCCACCAGCAGGCTGACCTGGGCGCCGTAGAGCAGCCGGGCGAAGACGTCGCGGCCCAGCATCGGCTCCACACCGAGCCAGTGCGAGGGGCTCATCCCGCCGAGGCTGCCGCGCGGCAGCCCGCCGAGGTAGGGGTCGATGGCGTTCTGGTCGGTGTCGGTCGGGCCGTGGCCGCTGATCGCGGTGAGCACCGGGGCGAGCACCGCGGCCAGCACGAAGAAGACGATGATGCCGAGCCCGGTCAGCGCGACCTTGTCACGGCGCAGCCGGCGCCAGGTCAGCCGCCAGGGCGAGTCGGGTTTCGGGTGCGCGTCCGCCTCGACGGCGTCGGCACTCTGCAGAGCTGCGGTCATCGGCGCTGCCCCGTCACTTGACCGACTTGAGACCGACGTTGGCGTAGTCGATCTGCGCCGACCAGACCGGGGCGCCGAACGCGCCGGCCACGTTGGAGCCGACCAGCAGCGGCTTCTTCTGCCAGGTCAGCGGCACCGCCGGGGCCTCGTCCATGATCTTGCCGTCCAGCGCCGACCAGGCCTGGTTGGCGGCGTTGACGTCGGTCAGGCCGGCGATCCGGTCCATCTCGGCGTCCACCGCGGGGTCCTTGAAGCGGGTGACGTTGCCCTGGTTGCCGGCGTCGGTGATGATCCGGCTGTCGAACATCATCGGCAGGAAGGTGGCGGCCGACGGGTAGTCGGGGCACCAGCCGGTCAGCGACAGGCCGGTCTGGGTGTTCTTGTTGCCCATCACCGAGTAGGCCACCGAGGGGTCCACCGCGTTGATGGTGACGTTGATCCCGGCCCGCTTGAGCGAGGCCTGCAGCGACTCGCCGCGCTGCTCCTCGGTGTTGGGCACGGTGAGGGTGGTGGAGAAGCCGCCCGGCTGTCCGCCGGCCTGCAGGTACTGCTTGGCCTTGTCGACGTCGCCGCCGACCGGGATCTTGAAGTGGTCCACCGAGCTGCCGCCGGTCAGCTCGGGCGGCAGGTAGGTGGTGGCGATGTCGGCGAGCGCGGGGCCGCCGGCGGCCGACTGGTAGGCGCCCTTGTCGACGGCGTACTCGACCGCCAGGCGCAGGTTCTGGTTGTCGAACGGCGGCTTGCTGGTGTCCATGTCCAGCATCGCGGTGCAGTTGGAGTTCTCGCTGACCAGTCTCGCCTTGACCGAGGCGTCGGTGACCACGTCGGAGACCTTGGACGGGTCGAGGTCGGCATAGGCGATGGCGTCCTGGTCGGCGCCCTGGTCCGCGATCAGCCGCTCGGCCACGTTGGTGGCGCTCAGCGTCTGGTCCACCACGATCTTGTCGGGGTAGGCCTTGCGCACCGGGTCGGTGGCCGGGTCCCAGTACTGGTTGCGCACCAGCACCAGCTGCTTGCCGCGGTCGTAGCTGTCGATCTTGTACGGCCCCGAGGAGAACGGGTGGTTGGCGTAGTTGGTGCCGGTGTCCTTGGCCTTCGGCACCGGCGCGAAGGTGGGCAGCGTGACGGTGTAGCCGAACTCGGCCACCGGGCGCTTGAGGTGGAAGACGATGGTCCTGGCGTCCGGGGTGTCGATCGCGGTGCTCGGCAGGTCCTGGCCCTTGAGCGGGCCCTGGTAGTCGGCCGGCGCGTCCAGGTAGGTCTTCGCGTAGTCGGGGCCGCCGGGCAGGTCGGGCGAGAAGGAGCGCTCGACGTTGTACTTGATGTCCTGGGCGACGATCGGCGAGCCGTCCTCGTACTTCAGGCCGTCCTTGAGGTGGAAGGTCCAGGTCTTGTCGCCGTCGCTCGGCTCACCGAGGTCGGTGGCCAGGTCCGGCACGATCTGCAGGCCGCCGGCGCCCGGCTCGGCCTTGAAGGTGGTCAGCGTCCGGTAGAGGGTGCGGATGCCGAAGTCCATCTCCGGCTCCACCCAGTTGCGGGTCGGGTCGAGGTCGGAGAAGTCCTGGTCGGCCAGCACGTGCAGGGTGCCGCCCTTGACCGGGGTGCCGCCGATGATGCCGTCGCCCGCCGTGGTCAGGCCCTTCTGGTCCGCGGTGGAGGATCCGGTACTGGAGCAGGCTCCGAGGGCGAGGGTCATGGTCGCCGCGATCGCAGCCGCGAGGGCGACGTGGGTACGCCGGGTCATGTGCTTCTCCGCAAAGGGCTCTGGCGCGCATGTGTGGGTGGCGCGATGGCGGCCGGGGCTGGGGGCTGGCCCGTCCGAGGTGTGACCCGTAACATAGTAATGTGAAATTGCACAGGCAAGGGATCGACCGTCCCGTTACCCAGCTGTGTCCGAACAGACCGTCAACTCCCGCTCACCGCACCGACATCAGCGCAGCTCAGCAGCCCCGCTGACGAGGAGGACCGCATGACCCACCCCATCCCCTCCGCCAACACCGGGAGCCACGACCTCCCCGTCTCCCCCGCCCTCGCCACCTTCATGGGCACCTCCTGGGCCGCCACCCCGCTGCCCGCCACCGACCGGGTGCCCGGCCACCGGGTCATGCCGCACCGCCGCGCCCGGCTCTCCACCCGCTTCCCCGGCGAGCGCCTGGTGGTGCCCGCCGGCCAGCTCAAGGTGCGCAGCAACGACTGCGACTACCGCTTCCGCCCGCACAGCGCCTTCACCTGGCTCACCGGCCTGACCGGCGAGGACCAGGTCGGCAACGTCCTGGTGCTGGAACCGGACGGCACCGCGGGCCACGAACCGGTGCTCTACCTGCGCCCCCGCTCGCCGCGCGACGGGATCAGCGACGAGTTCTACCGGGACCGCCGCTACGGCGAGTTCTGGGTCGGCCGGCGCCCCGACCTGGCCGAGGCCGCGCAGCTCACCGGCGTGCGGGTGGAGCACCTGGACGGGCTGGAGAAGGTGCTGGCCCCGCGCCAGGGCCTGGTGACCCGGGTGCTCGGCGGGGTCGACCCGGTGCTGGACGCGCTGGTCGAGGGCCCGGGCGACGCGCAGTTGGCGAGCGCGCTCGGCGAACTGCGGCTGGTCAAGGACGCCTGGGAGGTCGAGCAGCTCCAGCAGGCCGTCGACCACACCACCCTCGGCTTCGAGGACGTGGTGCGCGCGCTGCCCACCGCGCTGCGCCACCGGCGCGGCGAGCGCTGGCTGGAGGGCGTCTTCAACCTGCGGGCCCGGGCCGAGGGCAACGGCACCGGTTACGAGACCATCGCCGCCTCCGGTGCGCACGCCGACGTGCTGCACTGGATCCGCAACGACGGCGCGCTCCACCCGACGAAGCTGCTGCTGCTGGACGCCGGCGTGGAGACCGACACCCTCTACACCGCCGACATCACCCGCACCCTGCCGATCGGCGGCACCTTCTCCCCGGTGCAGCGCCAGGTCTACGAACTGGTGCTGGCCGCCCAGGAGGCCGGCATCGCCGCGCTGCGCCCCGGCGCCCGCTACCGCGACTTCCACCAGGCCGCGATGCGGGTGATCGCCGAGGGCCTGGTCGACTGGGGCGTGCTGCGGATCTCCGCCGAGGAGGCGCTGCACCCCGACAGCGGCCTCTACCGCCGCTACACCCTCTGCAGCAGCGGCCACATGCTGGGACTGGACGTGCACGACTGCGCCAAGGCCCGCGCCGAGACCTACCTGGACGGGGAGCTGGAGGTCGGGCACGTGCTGACCGTCGAACCGGGGCTCTACCTGCAGCCGGACGACGAGACGCTGCCGCTGGAGCTGCGCGGCATCGGGGTGCGGATCGAGGACGACCTGGTGATCACCGAGGACGGCGCCCGGCTGATGTCGAGCGCGCTGCCGCGCACGGTGGCCGGGATCGAGGAGTGGATGGGGGCGCTGCTCGGGTGACGGGACGGGGCGGCCGGGCCCGATCTCCCGTGCAGGGACGCTGCTCGGGTGACGGGACGGGGCGGCCGCGCCCGATCTCCCGTGCGACGGCCTGACGGAGTGTCACTATCTGGGCGTATCCGGCATGATCTGCCCGGTTTCCCCGAGAGGACCTCCGCATGAGCCGTCGCACGCCCCGCCCCGCCCTGCTCGTGGCCCTGGCGCTCGCCCTCGCCCCGCTCGCCGGCTGCGCGGGCGCCGACGACGGCGGTGGCGGCGACGCGGCAGGGCCGGCGGTCGCCGCGCCCCCGCCGCCGGAGAAGGCCTTCGGCCAGGCCTGCGCCGCGCTGCCGGGCGACGGGCCCGGCAGCCTGGAGGCGATGAGCGGCGTCCCGGTGCTGGCCGCGATCGACCAGGCCAAGGACCTGACCCAGCTGGCCGCGCTGATCAACACGGCCAAGGCCAAGGACATCTTCGACTCGATGGACAACGTCACGGTCTTCGCGCCCAACGACGCGGCGTTCGCCAAGCTGACCGACGACCAGAAGAAGGCGCTGGCCACCCAGCCGGGCGCGGGCGACCTGGTGCGCAAGCTGATCGTGGTCCGCGACCTGCGCAAGGCCGACCTGCAGGACAAGCAGTACACCTCGCTGCAGGGGGCGGTGCTCAAGGCCACCGGCAGCGGTGACGACTACCGGGTCGGCGGCGCGCAGGTGCTGTGCGGCAGCATCAAGACGGCGAACGCGCGGATGGCGGTGCTGGACACGGTGCCGGGCTTCGGGTGACAGGCTGGTCCACGGATCGGGCCACCGTCGTTCGGGTGCTCCTCAGATCACCGACTGGCCGTTCGGGTGCTCCTCAGATCACCGACTGACCGTTCGGGTGCTCCTCAGATCACCGACTGCCAGACCGTCAGCAGGTAGGCGCCGTACCAGCTCCCGGTGAGCAGGGCGGCGCCCGCCAGCGGCCAGGCGGCACGGGGGCGGGCCCGGCCGAGGGCGACGGCGGCGGGCAGCAGGAAGAGCAGCGCGGGGACCAGCAGGCGCGGCTTGCACGAGGAGTAGTTGCTCTGGCCGAGCGCCAGGGCGGTCACCAGCACCCCGTAGAGGGCGAGCGGCGGCCAGGGGCGCTGCGGCAACGCGAGCAGGCAGCCGCCGACCGCGGCGATGGCGAGCAGCGCGATGCTCACGTCCACCCAGGCGGTGCCGCCGGTCAGCTGGTCGGTGACGTAGTCCCAGCTGTGCCTGCCCCAGTCCAACTCGGTTCCCCAGCCGGCGCGTTGGATCCGGAACCAACCGTCGGCGCGGCCGGTGCGCAGGCCCACCCAGAGCAGGTAGCCCGGGGTCGCCAGGCAGGCCGCCGACGCCGCCGCGAACGCTCTGACCTTCTGATGATCGGTCAGGGCGGCGGCGAGCAGCAACGCCAGCCCGACCGCGAGGCCGCTCGGCTTGCTCAGCCCCGCCAGCAGCCCGGCGAACGCCGCCGCGCCCCAGGCCCCGCGGTGCGCCGCGAGCAGCGCGCCGGCCGCGCAGGCCAGGAAGACCGCCTCGCTGTAGCCCATGCCGAGCACCACGGCCATCGGCTGCGCCAGTACCAACAGGACGGCGAAGAGCGCGGTGCGACGGTCGTAGAGCCGGGTGAAGAGCCGGTGCAGCAGGACCGCCGCGAGCGCGCCGGCGGTGCGGGAGACCAGCAGCGCCGAGTCCCCGAAGCTCAGACCGGTCAGCTCGCGGGCCGCCCGGACCAGGACCGGGAAGACCGGGAAGAACGCCAGGTTGCTGCCCAGCCAGTGGCCGCTCGCGTCACGCGGCGCACCCGGGCCCGGGTAGCCGTGCTCGGCCACCTCCAGGAAGAGGTGCCCGTCCCAACTGAGCAGCAGCCGTCCGAGCGACGGCGTGCCGGGCTGGCGGAGCGCAGCCATCAGGGTGAGCTGGAGCGCGCATACCAGGCCATAGACCAGCAGCGGCGGCGCCAGCTCCCAAGCCCAGCGGCGCACGCCGGCCCAGCGGTGCGCCCGGGCGTCCGGCGCGGCCGCCGGCGGCGCGGCGGGCGGCAGCGCCGGGGGCTGGTCGAGGGCGTAGTCGCTCATGCAGGCGACGGTACGTTTCGCCACCGCGGCGCCGGCCTGCGGCGCTGCGGTCCGCCGCCGAGTTGCGCCGAACGGCACCGAGGGCTACGCCGAAAGCGCGGATTCCTCTGCAAAGTCAGATGACACGACGTCAGCTGATCCTTACTTCGGCTTTACCTCGACTACTCCTGTTCGCGCACGCGTGCGTTCGCGTGCCCGTGCGTGTCGTCCGCATGACTTCGCATGCGGACGACACGGTTGGGAGAGGAGACGCCGGATGGCTCCGGTCAGGTCGTTGCTCGGCGGTCGGGTCTCGGCGGCGATGCGCGGGGTGCTCGCGCTGCTCTGCCTGGTGCCGCAGGGCGGGCTGGCGCTCGCCGCGGCTCCGCCGGCCTACGCCCCGCAGGCGCTGCCGGAGCAGCACCGGGCGCAGGTGGCGTGCACGCCGACCGGCAGCTTCACCAACTGCGCCCGGTTCACCTACAGCGGTGGCGACCAGACCTTCACCGTGCCGCCGGGGGTGAGCAACGTCTTCGCACGGCTGTGGGGCGCGGGCGGCGGCGGCTCGCCGAGCGCGTACTACACCGGCCAGTTCGGCGGCGGTGGCGGCGGATACACGACCGGCACCCTTGCGGTGATGCCCGGTCAGACCCTGACCGTCACTTCGGGCCAGGGCGGGCTGATGAACAGCACCAGCTCGACCTACGGCGGCGGCGGCGCCGGCGGCGCGGGCGTGACCACCTCGAACGGATCCAGCGCCACCGGTGCCAGCGGCGGCGGCCTGAGCGCGGTGTGGAACGGGAACTACGGCACCACCCCCCTGCTGATCGCCGGTGGTGCGGGCGGCTCCTCGCCGGGTGGCGACACCCTGTCGCCGGCCGGCGGTGGTGGTGGCGGCACCAACGGCGGCCAGGACAACAACCCCTCGATCTCCGGCCGCGGCGGCACCCAGACAGCCGGAGGGCCCGGCTCCACCGACGCCCGCTGTGGCGCCGGCCGCGCCGGCAGCCAGTACCAGGGTGGTGCAGGGGCGGGCAGCACCGGCTTCGAGGGCGGCGGCGGAGGAGGCGGCGGCTACTACGGCGGCGGGGGCGGATCGTGTCAGCGGAACGGTTTCCCCGAACCGAACGGCATGGGCGGCGGCGGCTCCGGCTACATCGGCGGCACCGGCGTGACCAACGCCCAGACCACCGCCGGCGCCAACAGCAGCGCCAACGGCCGGGGCGGCAACGCGGCCGGGCAGAGTGACCCGCTCTACACCTCCGGCATCGGCAACGGCGGCGGCTACACCAACGGCAACAACGGCGAGGTCACCCTGGAGTGGGTGACCCAGACCGGCCTCTCGATCAAGAAGACCGCAGCCCCGGCCACGTACGTCCCCGGCTCGACCCTCAGCTACACCATCGTGGTCAGCAACGCAGGCCCCGCACCCGCGACCGGCGCGGCGGTCCGCGATGCGCTGCCCTCGCCACTGTCCGCCTTCACCTGGACCTGCGCCGCCGGCAGCACGAGCAGCAGCTGCGGCGCGGCGAGCGGCACCGGCAACCTCAACACCACGGCGACGATCGCGGCGAACGACAACGTCACCTACACGGTCACCGGCACCGTCCCGTCCGGCACCATCGGCACCCTCTCCAACACCGCCACCGTCACCCGGCCCGCGAACACCACCGACCCCAACTGCGGCCCGACCTGCTCCAGCACGGTCAACACCCCGGGGCAGGTCACCACCGGTCTGTCCGTCACCAAGACGCCGGACAAGAACCCGTACGTGCCCGGCCAGCCGCTGACCTACACCATCGTGGTGAAGAACAACGGGCCCTCCGATGCCATCGGCGCCAGTGTCCAGGACACGCTGCCGGCGGCGGTCCAGGGCTTCACCTGGTCCTGCACGGCCTCGACGGGGAGCAGCTGCGGCAGCACCGCCACCGGTACCGGGAACATCAACACGACGGTCAACGTGCTGGCGGGCGGCCAGCTCACCTACACCCTGACCGGCACCGTCCCGTCGGACGCCTCCGGTTCGCTGGACAACCGTGCCACCGTCACCCCGCCCAGCGGCGCCAGCGACCCGATCTGCTCGCCCAACTGCACCAGCACCGCCAACCCCATCCCGCCGGGCAACCAGGCGAACCTGGTGGTCTCCAAGACACTGCTCACCAACCCGGTCGTGCCCGGGCAGCAGATCCAGTGGCAGGTGAACGTCACCAACAACGGGCCCTCCACCGCCCGCAGCGTGGTCGTCACCGACCCCGTCCCGGCCGGCGTCACCAACCCGACCATGACCGCCGCCAACGGGACGGCCTGCCCGATCACGGGCGGCACGGCGACCTGCCCGGCCGTCGACATCCTGGTCAACGGCTCGGCGACCTGGACGCTGACCGGCACGCTCGACCCCAACGCGACGTCGACGCCGGTGAACACCGCCACGGTCACCGGCGGCCCCGACCCGTCCGCCTCGGCCGGCCGCACCGCCGTCGCCACCCCGACCCCGACGCCGGCACCGCAGGCCAACCTGACGGTCTCCAAGACGTTGCTCACCAACCCCGTCGTCCCGGGTCAGCAGATCCAGTGGCAGGTGAAGGTCACCAACAACGGCCCCTCCCGGGCCCGCAACGTCGTCGTCACCGACACCATCCCGGCGGGGGTCACCGCGGCCACCATGAACGCTGACGCCAATGGCACCGCCTGCCCGATCGCCGGTGGCACCGCGACCTGCCCGGCCGTCGAGATCCCGGCCGGCAGCTCCGCCACCTGGACGGTGAGCGGCGCGCTCGACCCCAACGCCACCGCCACGCCCACCAACAATGTCACGGTGACGGGTGGCCCCGACCCGAGCGCCAGCGTCCGGACCGCCGTCGCCACCCCGACCAGCTCGCCGACCCCGCAGGCCAACCTCACCGTCTCCAAGGTGCTGCTGACCGACCCGGTGGTCCCCGGCCAGCAGATCCAGTGGCGCGTCACCGTCACCAACAACGGGCCCAGCCGCGCCCGCAACGTGGTGGTCACCGATCCCGTCCCCACCGGCGTCACCGCAGCCACGATGAAGTCCGACGCCGACGGCACCGCCTGCCCGATCACCGCCGGCACGGCGACCTGCCCGGCGCTGGACATCCCGGTCGGCTCGTCCGCGAGTTGGACGCTGAGCGGGTCGCTCGACCCCAACGCCACCACCACCCCGACCAACACGGCGACCGTCACCGGCGGCCCAGACCCCAGCGCCTCCGTCCGTACCGCAGTCGCCTCACCCACCAGCTCACCGCAGCCGCAGGCGAGCCTCACCGTCACCAAGACCCTGCTGACCGATCCGGTGATCCCCGGCCGGCAGATCCAGTGGCGCGTCATCGTCTTCAACGCCGGCCCCTCCCGGGCCCGCAACGTGGTGGTCGCCGACACCGTCCCCGCCGGCGTCAGCAACCCGAGCATGACGGCGCAGGACGGCACGGTCTGCCCGATCACCGCCGGCATCGCGACCTGCCCGGCCGTCGAGATCCCCGCCGGCCGGAACGCGTCGTGGACGCTGACCGGCACCCTCGACCCCAACGCGACGACCACCCCCACCAACAGCGTCACGGTGACCGGCGGCCCCGACCCGTCCGCCTCGGCCGGGCGCACCGCCGTCGCCACGCCGACCAACTCGCCTGCGCCGCAGGCCAACCTGACCGTTGCCAAGGTGCTGCTGACCAACCCGGTCGTCCCCGGGCAGCAGATCCAGTGGCAGGTCAACGTCACCAACAACGGGCCCTCGCGAGCCCGCAACGTCATCGTCACCGACACCATCCCGGCGGGCGTCAACAGCCCGACGATGACCGCGGCCGACGGCACCTCCTGCCCGATCACCGGCACCACCGCTACCTGCCCCACGGTCGAGATCCCCGCCGGCAGCACAGCCACCTGGACGGTGAGCGGCACCCTCGACCCCAACGCGACGAGCACGCCCACCAACACGGTGACCGTCACCGGCGGCCCCGACCCCAGCGCGTCCGCCCGCACCGCGGTGGCCACCCCCACCAGCTCGCCGACCCCGCAGGCCAGCCTCACCGTCGCCAAGGTCCTGCTCACCAACCCTGTCATCCCCGGCCAGCAGATCCAGTGGCAGGTCAACGTCACCAACAACGGGCCCTCGCGTGCCCGCAACGTCATCGTCACCGACACCATCCCCGCCGGCGTCACCAACCCCACCATGACGGCGGCCGACGGCACCACCTGCCCGATCACCAACGGCATCGCCACCTGCCCGACCATCGAGATCCCCGCGGGCCAGACCCTCACCTGGACCGTGACCGGCACGCTCGGCCCCAACGCCACCACCACGCCCACCAACACGGTGACCGTCACCGGTGGCCCCGACCCGTCTGCCTCGGCTCACACCGCGGTGGCCACCCCCACCAGCTCGCCGATCCCGCAGGCCGGCCTCACCGTCACCAAGACCCTGCTCACCAACCCCGTCGTGCCGGGACAGCAGATCCAGTGGCGGGTCACCGTCACCAACAACGGACCGTCCCGGGCCCGCAACGTCGTCGTCACCGACACCATCCCCGGCGGGGTCACCAACCCGACCATGACCGCGGCTGACGGCACTGCCTGCCCCATCGCCAACGGCACCGCCACCTGCCCCGCCGTCGAGATCCCCGCCGGCAGCGCAGCCACCTGGACAGTGAGCGGCACCCTCGACCCCAACGCGACGACCACCCCCACCAACAACGTCACGGTGACCGGCGGCCCCGACCCCAGCACCACTGCCCACACCGCCGTCGCCTCGCCGACCAACTCGCCCACCCCGCAGGCCAGCCTGAGTATCTCCAAGGTCCTCCTCACCAACCCCGTCGTGCCGGGGCAGCAGATCCAGTGGCAAGTGACCGTCACCAACAACGGACCGTCCCGCGCTCGCAACGTCATCGTCACCGACACCATCCCCGCCGGGGTCACTAACCCGACCATGACCGCGGCCGACGGCACCACCTGCCCCATCACCAACAACACCGCCACCTGCCCCGCCGTCGAAATCCCCGCCGGCAGCTCCACCACCTGGACCGTCACCGGCACCCTCGACCCCAACGCCACCACCACACCCACCAACACCGCGACCGTCACCGGCGGCCCCGACCCCAGCACCTCGGCTCACACCGCCATCGCGTCGCCCACCAACTCCCCCACCCCACAAGCCAACCTCACCATCGCCAAGACCCTGCTCACCAACCCCGTCATCCCCGGCCAGCAGATCCAGTGGCAAGTCAGCGTCACCAACAACGGACCCAGCCGCGCCCGCAACGTCATCGTCACCGACACCATCCCCGCCGGCGTCACCAACCCCACGATGACCGCCTCCGACGGAACCGCCTGCCCCATCACTACTGATACCGCGACCTGCCCCGAAGTCGAAGTCCCCGCCGGACAAACCCTCACCTGGACCCTCACCGCCACCCTCGACCCCAACGCCACCACCACACCCACCAACACGGCGACCGTCACCGGCGGCCCCGACCCCTCCGCCTCCGCCCACACCGCCGTCGCGTCGCCCACCAACTCCCCCACCTCGCAGGCCAACCTCACGGTCTCCAAGGTGCTCCTCACCGACCCGGTCATCCCCGGCCAGCAGATCCAGTGGCGCGTCACCGTCACCAACAACGGGCCGTCCCGCGCCCGCAACGTCGTCGTCACCGATCCGATCCCGGACGGCGTCAGCAACGTGTCGATGACCTCCGACGCCGACGGCACCCTCTGCCCGATCACCAACCGCGTCGCGCAGTGCCCGGCCGTCGACGTCCCCGCCGGCCAGTCGGCGAGCTGGACGTACACCGGCACACTGTCATCCGCCGCCACCACCACCCCGGTCAACACCGCCACCGTCACCGGCGGCCCCGACCCGAGCACCAGCGTCCACACCGCCGTCGCCACGCCGACCAGTTCCCCGGTCCCGCAGGCGAACCTGACCATCTCCAAGGTGCTGCTCACCAACCCGGTGGTGGCCGGCCAGGCCATCGCCTGGCGGGTGACCGTCACCAACAACGGGCCTTCCCTGGCCCGCAACGTCGTCGTCACCGACCAGCTTCCGGACACCCTGCGGGCCGCCAAGATGAGCGCCGACGACTCCGGCGAGGCCTGCACCGTCACCGGTACGACCGCCGTCTGCCCGACCACCACGATCGCCCAGGGCGACTCGAAGTCCTACACCGTCAGCGGCGTGCTCTCCAGCGAAGCGACCGCCGTACCGACCAACACCGCCACCGTGACCGGCGGCCCCGACCCGAGCACGAGCGCCCGCACCGCGGTCGCCAGCCCGACCGTGCCGATCGGCTACCGGGCCAACCTGACCGTCACCAAGATCCTGCTCACCGATCCGGTCGTCCCCGGCCAGCAGATCAGCTGGCGGATCGCGGTCACCAACAACGGCCCGAGCCGCGCCCGCAACGTCGTCGTCACCGACCACATCCCGCCGGACACCACCAACATCGCCATGGTCTCCGACACCGACGGAACCCCGTGTCCGGCCACCGGCAGCGACCTGGTCTGCCCGGCCGTCGAGATCCCCGCCGGCCAGACCCTCAGCTGGACCGTCACCGGCACCCTCAGCCCCGACGCGCAGCAGACCCCGGTCAACACCGCCACCGTCACCGGCGGCGACCCCAGTGCCAGCCCGGTTCAGGTCTCCGCCCAGGCGTCCGTACCGCCGGTCGGCAAGGCCGAGGTCACCATCGCCAAGAGCCTGGTCACCGACCCGGTCATCCCAGGCCAGCAGATCAGCTGGCGAATCACCGTCACCAACAACGGCCCGTCCACCGCCCGCGGCATCGACCTGAAGGACCAGGTCCCCGACAGCGTCACCGGCGCCACCATCGCCTCCGACGCGGCCGGAGTACCCTGCCGGATCACGGGCGGCGTCGCCGAGTGCTTCCCCTTCGACCTGGCGGTCGGCGCCACCGACACCTTCACCCTCTCCGGCACGCTGGCCCAGAACGCCACCGTCACCCCGACCAACACCGCCGTCCTGGTCAACAACGACGACCCCAGCCAGCAGACCAGGACCGCCGTCGCCCAGGGCACCGCGACGCCGTCGCCCCAGGCCAACCTGACCATCTCCAAGACGCTGCTCACCGACCCCGTGGTCCCCGGTCAGCGGATCCAGTGGCAGGTGACCGTCACCAACAACGGCCCGAGCCGCGCCCGCAACGTCGTCGTCAGCGATCAGGTCCCCGCCCAGGTGCAGAACCCGTTCATGGTCTCGACCAGCGACGGCACCGCCTGCCCGATCGCCGGCGGCACCGCCAGCTGCCCCGCGGTCGAGCTGCCGGTGGGCGGTTCGATCAGCTACACCCTCGGCGGCACGCTCGACCCCAACGCCACCACCACACCCACCAACACCGCCACGGTCACCGGTGGCCCCGACCCCAGCGCCAGCGTTCGCACCGCCGTCGCCACCCCCACCAGCTCGCCGGTGCCACAGGCCGCCCTCACCGTCGCCAAGACGCTGCTGACCAACCCGGTCATCCCTGGCCAGCAGATCCAGTGGCAGGTCAGCGTCACCAACAACGGACCGTCCCGCGCCCGCAACGTCATCGTCACCGACACCATCCCCACCGGCGTCAACAACCCCAGCATGACCGCCGCCGACGGCACCAACTGCCCCATCACGGGCAACACCGCCACCTGCCCAGCCGTCGAAATCCCCGCCGGCAGCTCCACCATCTGGACCCTCACCGCCACCCTCGACCCCAACGCCACCACCACACCCACCAACACGGCAACCGTCACCGGCGGCCCCGATCCCTCCACCTCCGCCCACACCGCCGTCGCGTCGCCGACCAACTCCCCTTCCCCGCAGGCCGGCCTGAGCATCTCCAAGGTCCTCCTCACCAACCCCGTCGTCCCCGGCCAGCAGATCCAGTGGCAGGTGACCGTCACCAACAACGGACCCTCCCGCGCCCGCAACGTCATCGTCACCGACCCCATCCCCACCGGCGTCAACAACCCCAGCATGACCGCAGCTGACGGCACCAACTGCCCCATCACGGGCAACACCGCCACCTGCCCCGCCATCGAGATCCCCACCGGCCAGACCGCCACCTGGACCGTCACCGGCACCCTCGACCCCAACGCCACCACCACACCCACCAACACCGCTACCGTCACCGGCGGACCCGACCCGTCCGCCTCCGCCCACACCGCCGTCGCCAGCCCCACCGGTTCGCCCGTCCTCCAGGCCAACCTCACCGTCGCCAAGACCCTGTTGACCAACCCGGTCATCCCGGGTCAACAGATTCAGTGGCAGGTGACCGTCACGAACAACGGCCCCGGCCGCGCCCGCAACGTCATCGTCACCGACCAGGTCCCCGCAGGCGTCACCGCCCCGACGATGACCGCGGCCGACGGCACCAACTGCCCCATCACCGGTAGCACCACCACCTGCCCCGCCGTCGAGATCCCCGCCGGCCAGACCGCCATCTGGACCCTCACGGGCACCCTCGACCCCAACGCAACGACCACACCCACCAACACCGCTACCGTCACCGGCGGCCCAGACCCGAGCACCAGCGTCCACACCGCCGTCGCCTCGCCGACCAACTCCCCGATGCCGCAGGCAGGCCTCACGGTCGCCAAGACCCTGCTCACCGACCCGGTCATCCCCGGTCAGCAGATCCAGTGGCAGGTGACCGTCACCAACAACGGTCCCTCCCGCGCCCGCAACGTCATCGTCACGGACCAGATCCCCTCCGGGGTCAATAACCCGATCATGACCGCGGCTGACGGCACCAACTGCCCCATCACGGGCAACACCGCCACCTGCCCCGCCATCGAGATCCCCGCGGGCCAGACCGCCACCTGGACCGTCACCGGCACCCTCGACCCCAACGCGACAACCACCCCGACCAACACTGTCACCGTGACCGGCGGCCCAGACCCCTCCGCCTCTGTTCACACCGCCGTGGCGTCGCCGACCAGCTCCCCCACCCCGCAGGCCGGACTCACCGTCGCCAAGGTCCTGCTCACCAACCCCGTCACCCCGGGCCAGCAGATCCAGTGGCAAGTCAGCGTCACCAACAACGGTCCCTCCCGCGCCCGCAACGTCATCGTCACCGACACCATCCCCACCGGCGTCAACAACCCCAGCATGACCGCCGCCGACGGAACCAACTGCCCGATCACCGGTAGCACCGCCACCTGCCCCGCCATCGAGATCCCCACCGGCCAGACCGCCATCTGGACCCTCACGGGCACCCTCGACCCCAACGCAACGACCACACCCACCAACACCGCTACCGTCACCGGCGGCCCAGACCCCAGCGCTTCGGCTCACACCGCCATCGCCTCACCAGCCAGTTCCCCCACCTCGCAGGCCAACCTCACCGTCGCCAAGGTGCTCCTCACCAACCCCGTCGTCCCCGGCCAGCAGATCCAGTGGCAGGTGACCGTCACGAACAACGGTCCCTCCCGCGCCCGCAACGTCATCGTCACCGACACCATCCCCACCGGCGTCAACAACCCCAGCATGACCGCCGCCGACGGAACCAACTGCCCCATCACCAACGGCACCGCCACCTGCCCCGCCATCGAGATCCCCGCGGGCCAGACCGCCACCTGGACCGTCACCGGCACCCTCGACCCCAACGCCACCACCACCCCCACCAACACCGCAACCGTCACCGGCGGCCCCGACCCCAGCGCCAGTGTCCGCACCGCCGCCGCCTCGCCCACCAGCTCGCCGGTGCCACAGGCCGCCCTCACCGTCGCCAAGACCCTGCTGACCAACCCGGTGATCCCTGGCCAGCAGATCCAGTGGCAGGTCAGCGTCACCAACAACGGGCCGTCCCGCGCTCGCAACGTCGTTGTCACCGACACCATCCCGACCGGCGTCAACAACCCCAGCATGACCGCGGCTGACGGCACCAACTGCCCCATCACGGGCAACACCGCCACCTGCCCCGCCATCGAAATCCCCGCGGGCCAGACCGCCACCTGGACCGTCACCGGCACCCTCGACCCCAACGCCACCACCACCCCCACCAACACCGCAACCGTCACCGGCGGCCCAGACCCCAGCGCCAGTGTCCGCACCGCCGCCGCCTCGCCCACCAGCTCGCCGGTGCCACAGGCCGCCCTCACCGTCGCCAAGACCCTGCTGACCAACCCGGTGATCCCTGGCCAGCAGATCCAGTGGCAGGTCAGCGTCACCAACAACGGGCCGTCCCGCGCTCGCAACGTCGTTGTCACCGACACCATCCCGACCGGCGTCAACAACCCCAGCATGACCGCGGCTGACGGCACCACCTGCCCCATCACCAACGGCACCGCCACCTGCCCCGCCATCGAAATCCCCGCGGGCCAGACCGCCACCTGGACCGTCACCGGCACCCTCGACCCCAACGCCACCACCACGCCCACCAACACCGCAACCGTGACCGGCGGCCCAGACCCCTCCGCCTCTGTTCACACCGCCGTGGCGTCGCCGACCAGCTCCCCCACCCCGCAGGCCGGACTCACCGTCTCCAAGGTCCTGTTGACCAGCCCGGTCGTCCCCGGCCAGCAGATCCAGTGGCAAGTGACCGTCACCAACAACGGGCCGTCCCGCGCCCGCAACGTCGTTGTCACCGACACCATCCCCGCCGGCGTCAACAACCCGACCATGACCTCCGCCGACGGCACCACCTGCCCCATCACCAACGGCACCGCCACCTGCCCCGCCATCGAAATCCCCGCGGGCCAGACCGCCACCTGGACCGTCACCGGCACCCTCGACCCCAACGCCACCACCACACCCACCAACACCGCGACCGTCACCGGCGGCCCAGACCCCTCCGCCTCTGTTCACACCGCCGTGGCGTCGCCGACCAGCTCCCCCACCCCGCAGGCCGGACTCACCGTCGCCAAGGTGCTCCTCACCGACCCGGTGATCCCCGGCCAGCAGATCCAGTGGCAAGTGACCGTCACCAACAACGGGCCGTCCCGCGCCCGCAACGTCGTCGTCAGCGACCAAATCCCCGCCGGCGTCAACAACCCGACCATGACCGCGGCCGACGGCACCACCTGCCCCATCACCAACGGCACCGCCACCTGCCCCGCCGTCGAAATCCCCGCGGGCCAGACCGCCACCTGGACCGTCACCGGCACCCTCGACCCCAACGCGACAACCACCCCGACCAACGACGTCACAGTGACTGGCGGCCCCGACCCCTCCACCTCCGCCCACACCGCCATCGCATCGCCCACCAACTCCCCCACCCCGCAAGCCAACCTCACCATCGCCAAGACCCTGCTCACCAACCCCGTCACCCCGGGCCAGCAGATCCAGTGGCAAGTGACCGTCACCAACAACGGCCCCTCCCGGGCCCGCAACGTCATCGTCACCGACCAAATCCCCACCGGCGTCAACAACCCGACCATGACCTCCGCCGACGGCACCACCTGCCCCATCACCAACGGCACCGCCACCTGCCCCGCCATCGAAATCCCCGCGGGCCAGACCGCCACCTGGACCCTGACCGGCACCCTCGACCCCAACGCCACCACCACACCCACCAACACCGCGACCGTCACCGGCGGCCCAGACCCGAGCACCAGCGCCCACACCGCCATCGCATCGCCCACCAGCTCCCCCACCCCGCAGGCAGGGCTGAGCATCTCCAAGGTCCTGCTCACCAACCCCGTCACCCCGGGCCAGCAGATCCAGTGGCAAGTGACCGTCACCAACAACGGCCCCTCCCGCGCCCGCAACGTCATCGTCACCGACACCATCCCCACCACCGTCACCAACCCCACCATGACCGCCCCCGACGGCACCACCTGCCCCATCACCAACGGCACCGCCACCTGCCCCGCCATCGAAATCCCCACCGGCCAAACCGCCACCTGGACCGTCACCGGCACCCTCGACCCCAACGCCACCACCACACCCACCAACATCGCCACCGTCACCGGCGGCCCCGACCCCTCGGCCTCCGCGCACACCGCGACCGCGCAGGCCTCGGCATCGACGCAGTCGAAGGCGAGCCTGACCGTCTCGAAGGTGCTGCTCACCGACCCGGTGGTGCCCGGGCAGCCGATCTCCTGGCGGATCAGCGTCACCAACAACGGCCCCTCCCGCGCCCGCAACGTCGTCGTCACCGACCCCATCCCCACCACCGTCACCAACCCCACCATGACCGCCCCCGACGGCAGCACCTGCCCCATCACCAACAACACCGCCACCTGCCCGCCGATCGAGATCGCGACCGGTGACACGGTGACCTTCACGCTGACCGGCACCCTGGCCCCGGACGCAACCGCCGTACCGGGCAACACGGCGGTCGTCACCGGCGGCCCGGACCCGAGCGTCAGTGCCCACACCGCCGTCGCCAGCCCGACCAACTCCCCCACACCGCAGGCAAACCTGACCCTCGCCAAGGTCCTGGTCACCGACCCGGTGATCCCCGGTCAGCAGATCCAGTGGCGCATCACCGTCACCAACAACGGACCCTCCCGCGCCCGCAACGTCATCGTCACCGACCCCATCCCCACCACCGTCACCAACCCCACCATGACCGCCGACGCGGACGGCACCACCTGCCCCATCACCAACAACACCGCCAGCTGCCCGGCCATCGAGCTCGCGGCCGGCCAGTCCTACGGCTACACCGTGACCGGCACCCTCGACCCCAACGCCACCACCACCCCCACCAACACCGCAACCGTCACCGGCGGCCCCGACCCCTCCACCTCCGCCCACACCGCAGTCGCCACCCCGACCAACTCGCCTGCCCCGCAGGCCAACCTCACCGTCTCCAAGGTCCTCCTCACCAACCCCGTCGTCCCCGGTCAGCAGATCCAGTGGCGCATCACCGTCACCAACAACGGACCCTCCCGCGCCCGCGACGTCATCGTCACCGACCCCATCCCCACCGGCGTCACCAACCCCACCATGACCGCCCCCGACGGCACCGCCTGTCCCATCACTAGTGATACCGCGACCTGCCCCGCCTTCGAAGTCCCCGCCGGAGAAACCCTCGCCTGGACCCTGACCGGCACCCTCGACCCGGCCGCCACGCTCACCCCCACCAACACCGCCACCGTCACCGGCGGCCCCGACCCCTCCACCTCCGCCCACACCGCAGTCGCCACCCCCACCGCCCCGCCGGAGCGGCAGGCCAACCTGGGGATCAGCAAGGTCCTGCTGACCAGCCCGGTGGTCGCCGGGCAGCCGATCGCCTGGCGGGTCAACGTCACCAACTACGGTCCCTCGCTGGCCCGTGACGTGGTGGTCACCGACCAGGTCCCGGCCGGCGTCGACAACCCGGCCATGACCGCCGACGCCGACGGCACCAGCTGCCCGATCGCCGACGGCCTCGCCACCTGCCCGGCCATCGAACTGGCGCCCGGCCGGACCGCGAGCTGGACCCTCAGCGGCACCCTCGACCCGAACGCCACCGAGGTCCCGACCAACACGGCCGTGGTCACCGGCGGTCCCGACCCGAGCGCCAGCGCCCACACCGCGGTGGCCACCCCGACCGAGCCGATCACCGTCCGGCACGACCTGCGCGTGGCCAAGCAGGCCGCTCCGGCCGACCCCAAGCCCGGCGACAAGGTCACCTACACCGTCACGGCGACCAACCTCGCCACCGGCACCTACCACGGCGCCGTGATCACCGACGACCTGTCCGGCGTCCTGGACGCCGCCGGCTACAACGACGACGCGACCGCCACCGCCGGCCTGGCCTCCTACACCGCACCGCGGCTGACCTGGACGCTGGACCTCCAGCCCGGCGCCACCCAGACGCTGACCTACACCGTCACCGTCAAGCCGGACGCCGGCGGCAGGACGCTCACCAACCTGGTGACCGCCGACGGCAGCAACTGCA
This sequence comes from Kitasatospora sp. LaBMicrA B282, assembly GCF_050325825.1. NCBI lineage: Bacteria > Bacillati > Actinomycetota > Actinomycetes > Kitasatosporales > Streptomycetaceae > Kitasatospora > Kitasatospora sp. LaBMicrA B282. The sequence continues at coordinate 7,893 of NZ_JBNQTI010000025.1, read as the reverse complement.
CCGGCCAGGCGACCGGCGCCGGCGACCCCTGCACCACCACCACGAACGTCACCCCCACCCCCGTCACCCCGACCCCGTCACCCAGCCGGAGCGGCGGGCCGCTCCCCAAGACCGGGTCGCCGAACACCGCCCTCGCCACCCTGATCGCGGCCGTCCTGCTCGCCGCCGGGGCCGGGCTGGTGGTGCTGCGCCGGAGCCGCCGCTGACCCCGTCGACCCGACGCTCCGCCGGCTACGGCGAACGGGCGGATCCGCACCGGCACCCCGGCGCGGATCCGCCCGCCGTCGTCACGGCCGCCCGACGATACCCGCATGCCGGCCAGCCCCCTCACCATCCTCCCCAGCGCCAGCCCCGCCCGCTGGCGACGGATCGCCGGCAACGACTGGACCGGCCCGCTCGCCGTCACCCTGCTCGCCGGACTGCTGCGGTTCTGGTACCTGGGCAGCCCACGGGCGGTGGTCTTCGACGAGACGTACTACGCCAAGGACGCCTGGTCGCTGCTCCAGTACGGCTACGAGGGCAGTTGGGCGGACGACGCCGACACCCGGCTGCTGGCCCACCCCGCCCACCTCGCGCTCAGCCGCGCGCCGGAGTTCGTCGCCCACCCGCCGGCCGGCAAGTGGCTGATCGCGCTCGGCGAGGCGGCGTTCGGGATGAACCCGTTCGGCTGGCGGTTCGTCCCGGCGCTGCTCGGCACCCTCTCGGTGCTGCTGCTCTGCCGGGTGGCCCGACGGCTGCTCGGCTCCACCGCGCTCGGCTGCCTGGCCGGCCTGCTGCTCACCGCGGACGGGCTGCACCTGGTGATGAGCCGCACCGCGCTGCTGGACATCGTGCTGATGTTCTGGGTGCTGGCCGGGTTCGGCTGCCTGCTGCTGGCCCGGGACGCGAACTGCGCCCGGCGGGCCTGGTGGTGGCGGCTCGCGGCGGGAGTCTGTCTGGGGCTGGCCTGCGGCACCAAGTGGAGCGGCGGCTACTACCTGGCGGCGTTCACCGTGCTGGCCCTGGTCTGGGAGCGCGCGGCCGGGCGGGCCGCGCTGCTGGGGCGCGCGGTGCAGCTCAACGCCGCGGCGGCCGTGGCCTACCTCGCGTGCTGGAGCGGCTGGTTGGCCACCCGCGGCGGCTGGGACCGGCAGCGGGCCGCCTTTCCGCTGCTCGGCCTGTGGCACTACCACCAGCAGATCTGGAACTTCGGCATCCACCTCACCGACCCGCACCGCTACCAGTCCGACCCGGCCGGCTGGCTGCTGCTCACCCGCCCGGTCTCCTACTACTTCCGCACCGTCGGCCCGGGCACCGCCGGCTGCCGGGCCGCCGCCTGCAACCGCGAGGTGCTGGCCCTGGGCACCCCACTGCTCTGGTGGAGCGCGACGGCTGCGCTCGGGTACCTCGGGTACCGGGCGCTGCGCCACCGTGACGGGCGGGCCGGCGCGGTGCTCTGCGCGGTCGGCGCGGGGTACCTGCCGTGGTTCCTCTACCAGGGGCGTACCCTCTTCTCCTTCTACTCCGTGGTCTTCGTGCCGTACCTGTGCCTGGCGCTCGCCGTGCTGGTCCAGGACCTGCTGCGCCGGCCCAGCCGGCTGCGGATCGTCGCCACGGGGTTGGTGCTCACCGCGATCGCCACCAACTTCGTCTACTTCCTGCCGCTCTACACCGGGCACCCGATCGCCACCACCGCGTGGGACGCGCGGATCTGGTTCGACGCCTGGGTCTGATCCCGCCCGGACCCCAACTCCCGCCGCACACCGGCGCAGTATCGTGAGCCCCATGCTCCGGCACCCCGACCAGTGGACCGTCATGGTCAACGAGGCCCGCGGCGACTGGTGGGAGCACCTCGAGCTGAGCTTCACCGGGTTCCTGCTCGCCACGCTGACCGGCGAACGCCGCTGCGAGATCCTGTCGGACGCCTTCCCGAGCTCGCCGCACACCTTCCGCGGGTACGGCTCCTACGGCGGCGGCGAGTAGCGTTCCGCGGCCGACCGGTGCCGACAGCCACCCGAGTCCCCGCGTTGTCCGCACGCTCTGCAAGGATCACCGCCATGTCCCACACCACCCCCACCGCCGAGCTGCCCGCCGAGGTGCGCGAGCAGGTCGAGCGCCTCGCCCGGCACGAGGTGTACGGCGGCTACGTCGACTTCGGGCGGGTCGTCGACGAGGCCACCGACCTGCTCTCCGACCTGGTCGACGAGGCCGCCTCGGCCGCGGACGCCGGGCAGTCCGACGTGGCCGCCCTCACCCCGCCCGCCGTCCACGCCCACGCCGTCGCCGTCACCACCGCCGTCTGGCAGGCCCACCGGACCGAGCAGGCCGGGTGGCCGGCCGTGACCGACGCCGACCGACTGGCCACCGCCTTCGCCGCCCTCCAGGCCGAGGGCATCGCGGCGCGCCAGAACTTCACCTGCTGCAGCAGCTGCGGCTTCGGCGAGATCCACGAGTACCGGGACGCCTTCCCGCGCGGGTTCACCTTCTTTCACACCCAGGACACCGACCGCGCGGTGGACGGCCACGGCCTGTACCTCGCCTACGGCTCCTTCGAGTCCGAGGACGTCGAGGACGCCCTCGCCGTCGGCCACCGGGTGGTCGACGCCCTCACCGCCGCCGGCCTGAGCGTGCAGTGGGACGGCAGTCACCAGCGCCGCATCCACGTCCACCCGCTCAGCTGGCAGAAGCGCCGCCCGAGCCAGTAGTCCGGCTCCGGCCGGGGTGATCCGCACCCGTGCCGGGCCCGCGAACGCCGCGAGCGGCGGCCACCGAAGTGACCGCCGCTCGCGTCGGCAGTGCCGCTCAGCTCTCCAGCGAGATGTACAGCCGCCGGCCGCTGGGCCGGAAGCCGACCCGCTCGTAGACCCGGCGCGAGCCCTCGCCCGAGTACTCCAGCCAGACCGACTCGGCGCCGCGGTCGAACATGACCCGGGTCAGCTCGGCGACCACCGCAGCGGCGATGCCCTGCCCCCGGTGCGCCGGGCGGGTGCCCACGCCGGCGAGCTCGGTGGTCCCGACGGCGATCGGCGAGACCCCGGCGCCGCCGGCACAACTGCCGTCCGCCGCACGGACGAAGCGGATCGCGCCGCCGGCCTCCTGCTGCCGGCGCAGCCGGGCCCCGCCCTCCGGCGAGGAGGCGAACTCGCCGGAGAACGCCTCGGCCAGCGCGGCGTCGACGGCGAGGTACTCCTCGTCCGTCTCCGGAGTCTCGACCTTGAGCGCCACCGCGGCGGAGCCGGGGGTGCCGACGGGCTCGGCCAGGGTGGCCGGGGTGCAGATCAGGTACTCGTGCTCGGCCTCGGTGGTGAACCCGGCTGCGCGCAGCGCGGCTTCCACGGCGGGCGCGGCGTTCGGGGCGAACTCCAGGCGCGGCTTGAGGCCGCGCTCGCGGAACGCCGCGACCAGGGCGGCGACGTCCGCCGCGGTCGGCTCGGCGCCGGGCAGCGGGGTCGCGTAGTTCAGGTAGGGGCTGTCGCTGTCGGGGTAGCAGCCGATGATGAAACCGGCCACCTCGACGACCTCGGGGCGACGGCGAAGGCTGGCAACGGCGTAGTTCTGGACCTGGATGTCCAAGGTGGTGTTGACCTCACGTTGAAAGACATGGCGGTGCGCGCAGTCGTCACACGGGACGGAACAGTGGAAGCGCGCAGGATGGCGAAGGTGCCTCAGCAGGGCACCGCAACGTGGGGCCGCCGTGAAGAGGGAAGCAGGGTACGAGGTTCGAGAACCTCAGTACCGCCGGCGGCCGCTGATGGACGCCGAGGTCATAGGACTTCATTCCTTCGGAAAGTACGTGGTCGCACCTGCTGTGCGACGTCGCAACTGTGGCATGAAGATCAGGTGTTGGCAAGGGGCTCCGGCGGGCTCCGCCAGGGGTCCGCCACGGCTTCGGCAGGGCTCCGCCACGCTGATCCGTGACCCCGCCGGCGCCGCCGGAAAACCCGTTGGCCGGGCCGGCGGCCGGCTGGTACCGTGCCGGAAGCCGTGACAGCACAGGAGGAGGTGAGCCCCGATGAACGCAGTACGCATGTGGGTGCTCCCCCTCTTCTGCACGGTTCGGCGTTGACGTAGACGTCCGCCGGGAGCGCCGCCAACCAGGCACTCTCGAAAGGCAACTGCCATGAACGCTACTTCTTCCCTCCAGTTCACCGCGGACAGCTCGTCGAACGGCGTCCGCGAACGCGACTTCACCGTGGGGGACATCCCCGGCGTGCTCTGGTCGCCCGCCGCCGGCTCCGATCGGGCACCCCTGGTGCTGATGGGTCACGGTGGCGGCCTGCACAAGAAGGTCGCACCCCAGGTCGCCCGGGCGCACGAGCTCGTGACCACCTGTGGTTTCACCGTCGTGGCCATCGACGCACCCGGCCACGGCGACCGCCCGCGCACCGCGGAGGACCACCAGGCCCGCGCCGACTTCCAGCGGGCACACGCGAACGGCGAACCGATCGGCCCGATCAGCGCCCGCTACGGCGCTGCGCTGGCCGAGCGGGCCGTCCCGAGTGGCGGACCACCCTGGACGCCCTCCAGCAGTTGCCGGAGATCGGCCCCGACGCGCCGATCGGCTACGGCGGCGGCGTCACCCTGGGCACCGGCATCGGGATCCCGCTGGTCGCGGCCGAACCCCGGATCACCGCCGCGGTCTTCGGCGGCGGGTTCTTCGTCCACCAGGGCCTGCTCGAGGCGGCGGGGCGGATCACCGTCCCGGTCCTGTTCCTGCTCCAGTGGCACGAGGAGCACGTCGACCGGCAGTCGGCGCTGGGCCTGTTCGACACGTTCGCCGCCAAGGAGAAGACCCTGCACGCCAACCCCGGCGGCCACGGCGACGTGCCGGCCTTCGAGTCCGCGGAGGCGGCCCGGTTCCTGCTCCGGCACCTCGGCCGCGCGGACGGGCCGGCGGCCTGAGGCGACACCGCGACACCGCGACGCGGTGACGCCCTGACGCGGTGACGCGGTGACGCGGTGACGCGGTGACCACATGGCACCCGGCGTCCGGCTCCCCGCCGGACGCCGGTCCGGTCTAGCACCCCAGGTGTTCCTGTGCCGCCCGCCAGAGCCGCGCCGTGGTCTCGCCCGCCGGTCCCGGCTGGGCCTGGCGGTAGGCGGTGCCGGCCCAGAGGTGCATCTGCTGGGTGTCGGCGCGCTTGGTGGCGGCGACGCGCAGCGGGGCAGTGAGGTGGTGCACCTCGGGGTAGGCGTGCGGGGCGTGGTCGGCGTGGCGGTCGATGAAGGCGTTGCGCAGGCCGCGGGCGACCCGGCCGGTGAAGGCCCGGGTGGGCACGGTCTCGGTGAACGCGGGGTCGGCGAGCGCGGCGCGGTGCGCGGCGGAGGTGCCGGCCTCGTCGGCGAGCAGGTAGGCGGTGCCGAGTTGCACGGACGCGGCGCCGGCGCCCAGGGCGGCGGCGATCGCGGCTCCGTCGCCGAGGCCGCCGGCGGCGATCAGCGGCAGGTCGACGGCGGCCCGGACCTGGGCCAGCAGCTTCAGCAGCCCCGCGCTGCCGGGCTCGGCGGCGGTGGTGTGCGTGCCGCGGTGGCCACCGGCCTCCGGGCCCTGCACGCAGAGGGCGTCGACGCCCAGAGCTGCGGCGGTCCGGGCTTCGGCCACGCTGGTGACGGTGGCCACCTGGGCGGTGCCGGCCGCCCGTAGGGCATCGGCCTCCGGCCGGGTCGGCAGGCCGAAGGTGTAGGAGACCACCGGCACCGGATCGGCCAGCAGTGCGGCGATCTTCGCGGCCCAGTCCTCGTCGTCCACCGGGATCCGCTCGGGCAGCACCACGCCCCACTGCTCGGCCTCGGGGCGCAGCTCGGCGCGGTAGGCGGGCAGGCCGGCCAGTGCGGCGGGGTCGGTGGTGGCCGGCACGAAGAGGTTGACCCCGAAGGGACGGTCCGTCAGCTCCCGGACCCGGCCGATCTGTTCGACCATCGCTGCAGCGGTCCTGTAGCCGGCGGGGAGGTAGCCGAGGCCGCCGGCGGCGTTCACGGCGGCGACCAGCTCGGGCGTGGAGGCGCCGCCGGCCATCGGAGCGGCGATGATCGGCAGGGACAGCTCGGCGAGAGTGAACACGGGCCCACTCTACGACGCCGGCGGCCAGTTCCCGGGTGGTCGACGGGACTTGGTCAGCCATGGCGGGAGCCAGGGGCCACCGCGACCCGGGACGCCCGGTCGGGCCTGCCACCGGGCGGAGTAACCGGACGCGCGGATCGTGCTCCGCACTGCTTAGTTTCGCAACCGGACGCCAACGATGACGTTCGCCCGTCTCCCTCCCGACCGGAGTACCCATGCGGATCCCCGCCCTGCTCGCGGCTGCGCTGTTGCTGCCGCTCCCCCTCGCCCCGGCCGCCGCGGCCGCCGCGCTGCCGCGTGTCCACGGCACCGGCCACGGCCCGGCCGTGCGCGTCGCCGCCGCTCCCGCCGCCGGGCACCCGGACGCCCCTGCCGCAACACCCTGCTCCGGGTCCCGGACGCGGCGGGCGCACCGCGCCGCTGAGTCGCTGAGTCGCTGAGCTGCACAGCACGGCCCGCATCAGATTCTCCTGATGCGGGCCGCCTCACCGGCACATCGTCCGGTCACCTGATGACGTGTCTGTAAATTCTTTCGGATTGTCATGTCCTAGGTATGGACGGCTCCTGAACGAACTGGTTGGGTAGCGCGCGGCACCTGCAGGTCCTCTCATCCCGCGCGAACCCCCACCTCCGGGAAGGACTCCCCCATGCCCCTGCGCTCCCTCGCGTCCGCCGGCAAGGCCGCGGCCGCCCTCGGCGCCGCTGCCCTGGCCACCGCCGGACTCGGCTTCGCCACCCCGGCGTCGGCCGGCGTCAGCCACTTCGGCGTCAAGCCGCAGCACGCCGGCGTGCACGCCCAGGCGGTGACGGCGACCTCCACCAACACGCTGTCGGTCGGCTCCAGCGCCGGCCAGGGCGTGGTCTCGCCGACCCCGAAGGTCTACCTGGTCTTCTGGGGCTCGCAGTGGTCGAAGAGCGACCCGGCCAAGGTGGCACCGGACATGCAGGCGATGTTCAAGGGCCTCTACGGGACCCAGGACACCTGGGGCACCATCCTGGACCAGTACTGCGAAGGCGTGGCGAAGGGCACCAGCACCTGCGGCAGCAAGGGTGTCCACGTGCAGCACCCGACCAGCTCGCCGCTGGCCGGCGTCTGGTTCGACAACGCCGCCGCCGAGCCGACCAGCGCCACCGCCGCGCAGCTGGCGGCCGAGGCGGTCAAGGCGGCCGGACACTTCGGCAACAAGACCCAGACGCCCAACCTGAACGCGCAGTACGTCATCCTCTCCGACACCGGGATGCACCCGGACGGCTTCCCGAGCAGCGGCTTCTGCGCCTGGCACGACTTCACCACGTCGGCCTCGTACGGGAAGATCGCCTACACCAACCTGCCGTACGTGCCGGACACCGGCGTCGACGGCTGCACGACGCTGACCGACGGCCGGGCGCTGTCGGGCATCGAGTCCACCGAGACCCACGAGTACGCCGAGACGGTCACCGACTTCTGGCCCAGCATCGGCTGGAACGGCAGCAACGGTGAGATCGGCGACGAGTGCGAGAACATGGACGCCTTCGTCAAGCTGAGCACCGGCAGCTTCGACCTGCAGGGCCTCTGGTCCAACTCGGCCAACGCCTGCGTCACCAAGGGCTGATCCGCCGAGAGCTGGTCGGTCGAGAGCTGGTCGGTCGAGAGCTGATCCGTCCCCGGCCCGCGGCTCCGCGTACTCCTGCGCGGAGCCCGGGTCCGCGACCCCGGGTGGGTCTGTATCGCATCTGGGTCAGCTCCTTTTCCCTCCCCCCCCCCCCCCCCCCCCCCCCCCCCCCCCCCCCCCCCCCCCCCCCCCCCCCCCCCCCCCCCCCCCCCCCCCCCCCCCCCCCCCCCCCCCCCCCCCCCCCCCCCCCCCCCCCCCCCC